>BQJM01000020.1 GCA_021604705.1 marine bacterium B5-7
TACAGCAGTAGATGGGGATCCCGCGTCAAGCGCGGGATGACAAGGATCCGGCAGGATAACAGCGTTTACTTAACCGCGTCTGTCTGACTGCTGATTTTCACTGTCTCGTCTTTCGCTGCATCCTCTTTTTCCCAAGGACGTTGATACACTAAATGCAGCTCCGTGATTTGTGGTGCCACAAAAAATTGTGGGCTAGCCCGGAAAATCCATAACTCTTGACCGGGGGCACCCATCAATTTTTTACCGGGTGCAACAAACTGATGCTTCACCAAGGTCAGCAGATTATTATCATAGCCTGCTAAATACCAGCTATAACCCGTGGTAGGATTCGATTTCATTTGCAAAGCGAACTCTGCATGCTTGGGTGCTAAAACAATCGGCTTGGACAAATCATCAAAGACTTTAATCCCTTTTGGTAAACCTTTCGCAAAAGTCACCACGCTCACGCTAGCCAGACCCACTGCAAATAACAATGATTTTATTTTCATGCTTTTAACTCCTCTAAAATAGCTGCCGCAAAGGCAGAATCACATTCTACCGTAATTGGTAGCGTCCAGTAATGCGGTTTTGCAAATGCTTTGCATTTAACCGCGTCTTTTTCCGTCATCAACACCGGCAGGTCATCATCAAACGCAAAGTCTGATGCCACAAAGTGATGATGATCAGGAAATGGGTGTGCAATCACCGTCAACCCCATCTCGCGTAAACTATGAAAGAAACGATCCGGATGACCAATGCCTGCCACTGCGTGTACCGGCTGATCGAGGAAGCATGTATAGCCTAAGCGTTCCAGGGGATCCGCCACGTTATGAAAATGTTGCGACACATAACGCATGACATATTCACGACAACGTTTCACTTCGTCCAAGGGCTTGCCATTACAAACAATAAAGTCTACATCTTTAAATCGTGAGCGCGGTTCACGTAACGGACCCGCCGGCAACATAAAACGGTTACCACAGCGGCGTTCACCATCAATCACAGCAATCTCAATGTCACGATGTAAGGCATAATGCTGTAAGCCATCGTCACTGATGATCACGTCACAACCAGGAAATTGTGACAACAATGCCTGCCCTGCCCCCACGCGTGAAGCATGAACCATCACGGGACAATCTGTTTTTTTCGCCAACAACAGTGCTTCATCACCCACGTCATCTGCCGTCGCCTCTGGATGCACCAGACGGGGCGCTCCTGCTATTTTCAAGGGATAACCGCGTGTAAGTATGCCTGGCTGGTAACCATTGGTTTTTAAGGCTTTCGCCAGCCAAATGACTAAAGGTGTTTTACCCGCCCCACCCACAACAATATTGCCTACCACAATAACAGGTACGGATAATTGTGTGGTTCTCAGTATACCGACACGATAGGCAAATCGTCGCAAGGTGGTAAGCAACCAAAAAACACCACTCAAGGGTAGCAATAAGCAACTTAACCAAGCGCGGCGATACCAATATTGATTGACAAAGCGATGTTTATTCATCTTCAAATTGCATCTTATAAAGTTGTGCATAATATCCTGCTTTATCAAGCAAGCTCGCATGGTCACCTTGCTCGATAATCTGACCTTGATCTAAAACCAAAATTTGATCGGCACTCTCTACGGTTGAGAGTCGATGTGCAATCACTAAGGTTGTTCGGTCTTTCATGAGTGCTTCTAACGCTGCCTGAATCATTCGCTCCGATTCAGAATCTAAAGCAGACGTTGCCTCATCCAAAATTAAAATCGGTGCATCTTTAAGAATGGCACGTGCAATCGCTAAACGTTGACGCTGCCCACCAGATAGCAACACCCCATTTTCACCCACGACAGTATCTAAGCCCTTGGGCATTTGATGAATGAATGGTAAGGCATACGCTAATTCTGCGGCTTTTTCTATGTCCTCACGCGAGGCATCGGGTGTCCCGTAAGCAATATTGTTAGCAATGGTGTCGTTAAACAACATGACTTGCTGCGACACAATCGATATTTGATGGCGCAAGGAAGACAAGGTTAATGAGGATATTGGGTGGCCATCAATCGTAATCTCGCCTTGCTGCGTTTGATAAAAACGTGACAGCAAGCCCACCAAAGTTGATTTTCCACTGCCAGATCGCCCAACCAAGGCAACCGTTTTACCTGCCGGCACCTGAAAAGAAATCCCTTGCAATACATCACGTGTCATATTGTCATAACGAAACTGTATGTCACGATAATCAATATCACCCTTTACTTCTGTCAATTGAATCTCACCGGTATCCGTTTCCAGCGGCATATCAAGCACATCAAAAATGCTTTCTGCGGCAGCAATACCACGCTGTATCACGCTATTCACTGTTGTTAATGTTTTCATGGGCTTCAAAATCGCTAACATCGCTGCGATCATCGAGATAAAGGTCCCTGCCGAAATACCATATTGCGATGTAGACGTTGCCAAATAAATCGTAAAGGCAATGGCAAAAGATACGGTAATTTGCACCAACCCCGTACCCATGGCATCAGCCACCACGACTTTCATTTCACGCTGACGATTAATGTTCGCCGCATCATTGAATTTTTCAATTTCTGTTATTTGTCCACCAAAGCTTTTTACCACCTGATGCCCTTCAATCGCTTCTTCAGCAACATGTGTCACATGCGCCATACTCTCTTGAATCATTCGGCTAGATTTTCGCATGCGTCGACTTGTCACCGTCGCAATAAACGCAATAATCGGCGCCGTCAATAAAAAAACACAGGTTAAGCGCCAGCTATTCACCAACATCACGCTAAACAAACCCAGGGTCACAAAGGCCGATCGTAAAACATTAATTAAAGCCGTCGTGCTCGCTTTTGCAATTTGGTCAATGTTATAAATTAAAGTAGAAAGCATTTGCCCCGAACTGGCATTGTCATAATAGGCCGTTGGCAATTGAACAAAATGAGCAAACACCTTTTGCCGAAATTGCATCACCATGCGGCGCCCAACCCAAGCAACTAAAAAGTCCGACACAAAGCCCGCTAAACTACGCACTAAAAAGGCCGTCACAACAATCACCGGCAGCCATCGCAAAAAACCTATATCTTGACCAATAAATCCTTTGTCTAACAATGGCCGCAAAAACCAGGTAAAGCCTGCATCCGTCCCCGATGCGATTGCCGTCGCGAATACACCAAGCAGTAACACCGCCCAATACGGTTTTAAGCTGCTCAGTAGGCGTTTATAGGTGTCAAATCCGGGGTTTTGTGGGGTATTCATACAGTTGAGTCCAAAATGCATGGCGAATCGGGCGATTAATGGCATATTTTACCGTATTTTGCTGATGAATTGTAGCGAATAAACACAAAGCCCCCATCAAACCCCACCAGCGCTGTGGCCAACCACGGGGTAAACAAAGCCATAGCAGACTCAGCGTCGACAAACCCAATACCGGCATACTTAAATGAGAAGCCTGCATAGAAAATGGTGTCACCGCGGCAAGCCAAGATAGTCCTTGGCTCAAGGCTAACAAACTCCAGTTTGTGAGCAACATCATAGACTGCGCGCCCGGTAAATGACTCCAACACCACACGGCTGTTAACAATGAGAGTGGCAAACCGATAAAACTCATCCAAGGGATCGCAAACAAATTAGCGACAAACCCAAATGTTGCCGTCCGATGAAAACAAAATAAATTAATCGGCAACATGCTGAGACACATAATACCTTGCATTTTAAAGAGCGCATGTTTTTTAACAAATGAACCAGACATAATTAAAACGGCCACTGCAAAAAATGACAGCCACGTACCAACCTGCATAATCGACAATGGATGGCATAACAAAACAAGCCAAAGTGCCAAACACCAGCGCACTGACAAACGTACTTGGCGACGCGTGAGCGTTGACAGCATTAACACACTAAACATGATCCAAGCACGTTGTGCTGGCACGCCCCAGCCAGAAAGCAACGCATACCCCAGTGACAACAAGCATGCACCTATCGCTGCTGCGATATTCGCGGGAACAAACAACATGAGTCGCGATGAACGACACCAAAACCATCTCAGAAAGAAAAAACACAAACCCGCCATCAAACCAACATGTAAGCCTGAAATGGCAATTAAATGACTTGTTCCCGTTTTTCTAAAGGCTTGCTGTAAGTCATAAGAAATTTCTTGTCGGTTCCCCAGAACCAGCGCTTGCAAAAAACCCCACGATTGATAACGCCACAATGTCTCAAACAAACTATCGCTGAATCGTAATCGCCAATAGGATAAGGTTTTTTTGTCTCGGTTTTCATGAACAAAGTGATGCTTCGCTCGCATCAACACCTGCCCTGTCCCCGTATACCCTTGCGAATACAGCCAATGGGCATAATCAAATCGTGTTGGCTTTTGATAAACGGGTTTTAAACGAATTCGCAATTGCCAAGTTTCCCCCAATCGTACCGTCGGTGAATACCCATACCAATGCAACCATAACTTAGCATGCCACGCAGGCACCTCAAAAACAAAACGTTGATCTAAGCGACGACGCGATGGAAAACTACGCACGACACCCGTCACCGTTTGTGGTGATTGCATCAATGCATCTGGTAATTTGTGCACAGATCGCTGATGGATATACCAACTTAAGTAGCTTGCAGAAAATAGAATGATGGCTAGCCAGCGTATTTGACGACAATAGAAGCTCGCTAAGATCACAAGTACAGATGCAGGAAGCCAGGCAGCGGGTATAGCAATGCCACTCAGCATTACACTTAGAAATCCGAGTACAAAACAGGCTGTCGCGGTATACATGGCCGTACTTTTTATTTAAGCTAACAACCCAGCTTATCAGGTAAAAATGCCATGACAACCGAAATGAAGACTAGCATCTACACTGTCTCACAACTTAACACAACAGTTAAAACATTATTGTCTGAAACCTTTCCATGCGTCTGGGTGTCCGGTGAGATTTCTAATCTTTCGCAGCCTAGCTCTGGACATATTTACTTTACCTTGAAAGATGCAAATGCACAGGTTCGCTGCGCGATGTTTCGCATGCAACAACGTGGTTTAAGTTTTCGGCCAAAAGATGGTGTGCAAGTCTTGGTGCAAGCGCAAGTCAGCTTGTATCCCAACCGCGGTGACTATCAACTCATTGTCTCTTCCATGGAAGATGCCGGTTTAGGTAAGTTGCAACGCGAATTTGAAGCGCTAAAGAAACAGTTGGCAGAAAAAGGTTGGTTTGATGCGGAACGCAAGAAATCATTACCGGCCATTCCCCGTTGCGTGGGTATTGTTACTTCGCCAACGGGCGCCGCGATTCGCGATATGATTAGCGTGAGCCAACGTCGTTTTCCTGGTATTCCTATAAAGATTTACCCTGCTAGCGTGCAAGGTGATGCGGCAGCCGATGAGATTGTGCGTGCGATTACACTGGCAAACCAGCAACAACACTGTGACGTATTGATTGTGTCGCGTGGTGGTGGCTCATTAGAAGATCTATGGCCGTTCAATGAGCTCCGTGTGGCTGAAGCCATCTATCAAAGTCAATTGCCTGTCGTTAGCGGCGTAGGACATGAGGTGGATTTTACCATCAGCGATTTTGTGGCCGATGTGCGTGCGCCCACCCCTTCGGCTGCTGCAGAAACCGTGTTTCCAGAAAAAACCGTTTGGCAACGTCAATTTCATCATCAAGCCTTATTACTATGCCGTAGCTTTCAAACAAGATTACAGCACTGCTCGACTCAGTTACATCATTTATTTAAACGCCTTCGTCATCCGCAACAACGCTTAGACGAACAATCACAACGTTTAGATCAATGTGAAAAGCGATTTTTACAGGCCTTCGGCGTGCACTTTTCACGACAACAAGCGCGCCTCACAACGGCAGCAAAACAGTTAGATCTCATTAGCCCCTTGGGCACACTGGCACGAGGGTATGCCATTGTGACTGACGAAAATGGAAAAGCATTAATTAACGCTAAAAACGTAGCAAAAGGCGATCACATTTCGGTGAAGCTTCATCAGGGTCAGATTGAAGCTACCGTAACCAAGACCAACTAGGCAACCAATCTGAGCTCGCAGCTTGACACCCCTCCTCCCACGTAGGCGCTGGACTGACATCCATCGATGGACGAAACATCCCGTACGTACACAGCATTTTTGCTGCAGCCCTAGATAGTGCCTGTTCTAATTTGGCTTGTTCTGGCAGCATTTTTCCTTGTCTCAACTGTGCTTGCACCATAAGCGACTTGCCATCTTGGGTATGTAATGTTGCGCGCACCAAGATCTCATGCCCGTGATCTATGCGCCAATCAGCAGAAATAACCGGCTTTATGCTAACAGCTAATTCACCAAATAGTGATTTATCAGCATCAAAGTATTGAGATGCAATTGCTGTCACATCAGGTTCAGAGAAAACAACATTCATTTCAGTGCTTCCAGAACGATAACCTATCCAATATTTTTGGCCATCACCACTATCACTAGCCAGAATATGTCCTCGCAGTACCATTTTCTCAGGCAGTGGGTATACCCCTTTGGCATTAAGCAGCAGCCATACCCCCGACGCCGACTGACCGATGATCCGATTAACAGAAGACCAAACAACATAAATATGCTGCGCGATCACGTCTTGTTTTTTAAACAACGCATATTCATGTGGAAGCATATGCCTTTTTTTATCTCGAACATTAATCATGGCAGTGAGCGCCCGCAGATCATTCAGCAAAGTACAAACCGTCGTCTCATTCTCGCTGTAAACGGCCCAATGGAGTGCATTTCCGTTCTCAGGACCCCTTTGAGCAAGCTGAGCCTCTGTCATAAAAGGGAGTAACATCGCAACAATACGGCTAAAGCCTAAAGACGCCGCCAGCATCAAAGGAGTACGGTCATCATCAACTGCTTCTAGCATAAACGTACGTAGTTTAAGATCATCAAGCCGCAACAAAACCTCAATTACCGCGAATTTTTTCAGAAGAATAGCCCAGACGAGTGGGGTACACGCCTGCTGAAGAAGAGGACCGCTCACCCTCTTTCGCTTAAGCAGTATACGGACACTGATGGGCTGATCATTTTCTACAGCGCTAACAAGTAGCTTTAAACAGTCCAGCACACTGATATCACGCGTCAGATCCCTTGCCTGTTCATCAAACCCCTTCCCCCCTTTTGTTTCAATCATCGCATCTCTTACACGTGAATCATCAAACAATACCCGCACAACAACCTCTTCTTTGCTAGAGATAGCCCAGTGAAGTGCATTTTCACCATGAGCCCCCAACTGCCTAAGCTGTGCATGGGTCATGAAAGGCAATAATTTTTTAGTAATCTCTTCCAAACCTTGACGGGCGGCTTCCATCAATGGCGTACGATCGCTACAAAGTGTTTCTATCATAAATGTACGCAAAGCATCATCATCAACACTCAGGAGAGCTGAAACCAGCTCAGCTTGTTTAGCATAAACAGCCATCCATAATGGTGTATATGCTTTCCCCTTCACTAGAAAATATGGACTGTTGTTTGCCTGAATCGCATGAGAAACCTGAGGCTGCGAGACAAGAAAACTAACAACTTGTGCGCACCCCATCTTAAGGGCGAGCAGCAACAAAGACATGCATTGATCAATTTGAGCGTCATTCATTGCCACGGAAAGGCAGTTTTGCAACATTTCCTCAATAGATTCATCTCCTGCGGCATTCGTTTTCATTGCATCAGGTGGTAACTGATCACGGAAATCCCAAGCCAAACATTTTAGGGAATCTAATGAACATTGTATGTCGATCCCATCATTATACAAAAGTGGATGTTTTTCTTTAAAAGATACGTAATCAAGATCGTTCATGTTACTTAGCCCTTCCAGTATTAGACTCTCTGAGTTCGCATCTTGCCGTTCACGGCCAGTTGAACATTTTCATCGTTATATTCTTCGTCAGGGAAATATTCTTTAAACAGTAATGAAACGATACTTCTCTTCTGTTCCTGTACTGCTGTCCCGAAAATATAACCATCCTTTTCTAACATAAACCTGCGCAACCCCCTATCTTCAGTCGCCAACAAAGCCTCAACCGAACTAGCTTGGTTATAGTGCAACGCCAACCATAGCGGATTATCGAAAACCTCCTGTTTTTTAATCTGATCACGAATATTTTTTTTCAACAAAAGCCCACGAATAAGCCTCGGATATCCGTGCTCTACCGCATTATCTAGCATCGTCATACCAACATCCAGAGTAAAGTTTCCTGGTAGTACCAAACCATCAACACCCAACGACATGGGCGTGTTTTGTTGATTTGCCAACAAAAAGTGCGGGCTATCCGGTGTTTTCAGTCTCTGGGCTACATCTCCTCGACGCAGTAGTTTATTCAGTTTACCAACATCACCCAAATAGATGACATGCGAAAGACAAAACATATAGTCATCATCACTAAGCGCCTGAATATTTTCATGAGAGAAATAGTCAGCTGGGAACTGGGCATCAAAAATCAACTGGGCTATCTCTCTTTTATTATCATGGCATGCCTGCATACAAGGCGTCGAACCACTTGTGTTCTTTGCTGAAAAAATCTGTTGGGGCAACGTGACAGACAAAAAAGCTGCGACTGTCTTTTTGTCACCACCATAAACGCCAAAGTGCAAAGCAGTGTTTTCTTCAGCATTTTGCATGGCTATTTGCTCGCCCGTCATGTGAGGAAGTAACAAGGCCACCATCTCTGGCATGCCACTCATTGCCGCCTCCATCAAGGGTGTACGCGCACTCCTCATGGTGTTTAACATAAACCTGCGTAAGTCATTATCTTCAACGGCCAATAAGGCCCTAAGCACATCAGTTTCTCTGAATTTAACAGCCAGCCATAGCGGTGTGGTTTGACCGTCTTGCTCCAAGAAAACGACATGGTCATGCGCTAGAATCTTTTCACGAACAGCCTCCTGCGCAAGAAGCAAGGAAATCAACGCGTAAAAACCCGAACGGCTAACAAGCAGCCTAAGCAAATCCATACAGTTATCAAGGTGGATGGGGGGGGCATCTGCTGATTGAGGGTCTGTTCTAATACCTGTCGTAAGAGAAACAAAATGAGATTCTGATAACAAATAGTTGACTACCTCAAAATTTTGCGGAGCCACTGCTTCAGACAATGCTAGATAAGCCTCTTGAGACGACAACCGTTGATGGCACTGCGCATATAAGTATTTAACCCGTTCTAAGTGACCAAGAGATGCTGCTTCTGCTAATAAACCCGTACCAAACATGTCAATGTGTTCATTAATTTTTTCCACCCCAACGCGACCATCATCCCATAAGTGAAAAAAGATACTCGCTCTAAACCTGAAAAGAACTGATTCATTTTCTTTTTGTAATGTCAAACAAGACTGCAACATGGATTCAAGCGATTCTTCGCTCGCTTTTAAGCGTGCTAATGCCTTTTTATCCATCATCAGTGTAGAAAAGAATTTAGCCAGACCTTGGTGTGCGGCTATTTTGAGAACATGATTTCCTTCCATATCACGATAAGCCAGCACCTGTTTTCGATAGAGAGGGTGTGACAACAGCTGTATCAAACTAATTTCTTTTTTATTTCCAATCAAATCGTCAAAGGGAATCGTTTCAGGTGAAACATACGATAAAAAAGGATGAATAAGTGAGCGCACCTGATAATTAAGTACATCATCTAACAATATCAGCTTTTCTCCATGATCAAACCCAGTCAATGCATCAACAAGAAAAGGCGTATGATGCCCTAAGCGAACACCCAATAATAAGATCCAGTCCCAACGCGTCTTTTTTTCTAAGTCACTACGTTCGTCATGACCCTCTTCAGGTGCTGGCACCAAGGGAAGATGATAGTCTTGAACACGCTTAATCGGAGCAAAATCAAAATCAAACAGATGTTGCACGGCGCCCCATATCTGATCAATCACCGCAGGTAGATGGTGATAGGACAAATACTCAAATATCTGAGGATACTTGAGAATATAGATTAAACGTTCTTTATTTCTCTGCGCCCCCGGACAAAGTTGATCGAAAAAATTTTCTGGTGAAAATTCCGCTTCTTGGCAAATCCGATAAATATCTAAGCGCGTTCGCTGAGTATCATGGTTAAAATTTTCACATCGCATCCGAATCTCTTGGTGTAAGGCATCACGGAGTACAGGCCAATTTAGATGGGGCTGACTGTCCGTATCTGTTTTCATCACATGCAACGGTAATTTTTCATGCAGACCCCAGCGCAGATGTCGTGGATCATCGGATGCGCATTGCAGACCAGGCGCATGATTCCAAAAAAGGGGGAAATCGGTTTTAAATAATTGTTGCTGTAAACTCGAATCTAAAGCACTCGCAATCAAGTCGTAACCTCGCACCTGCCTTGCTGCAAGCTCATGAGGAAATTCTTTTTCCATTTTTTCTAATGCATCCGCCGCTGGCATCCCCTGAAGATTCTGTACTTGCTGTAAATCAGGATGCCTTAAATAACCCAGAATCATTAGCCAGATATGCGACGGTAAGCTTAATAACTTACTGGGTTTGAGACTCGCCTGCTGCAGCCTAGGTGAGTCGGCTGGATTAGTTTGGTTTGTTGCATTTTCCATGGAGAGTACGCCTTTCATTTTAATTTTAATTATTATTAGAACACAAAAAAAGAAGACCCCGCTCATAAGCGGGGTAACAGTGACAATCTATACGCTAGATTCTACATCCCAAGCGTCGCATTCGGCATCGGCTGTCCGTTAAATTGATAAACGCAGGCAGAATACTTTTTACCAGTGTCACCATCTATCATTTCTTGGGGCATAATATCCGTGACATGATGCACCAACTCGCGTGCTTGATCTAAGATATCTTTATCAATCTCCGCCGGATCCGTGGAGGTGGTTGTGGGTTTAATATAGCTAACCCAGCCGGACATCGTGCCCGCGGTTAGGTCCACACTATAAGCACCGGGCACATCGTTCATCGCAGAAACATGAGCAAGCTGCACATTGTTCAACTGTGGGCAAATTCGGATAATCGGTTGATCACTCGCAACAACCGTTTGCGTAGCCGCTAAGCCTAATGCAAAAATAACAGCTAAGTAAGATTTGATGGTCATAATATTTATCCTCTTTTATTCACTAGCTTTTCAGCATTATATTGGTAATTTGATAAAAAAGCCCCCGCATAACTATAACGTGGGTCATGAATACTGTAAGCACAATCCACCTCGTATTTACCATCTTCATAAGAAACATCTTCTATCGGTGTACCAATTTCTTCAATTAATTGATTCGCTAGTTGGATAGCATCGTGATCAGACATATTAGGATCAGAAAAAGCAATCCCCGCACCACCATACACCCAAGGCGCATTGCGGGCTGTGTAAACCACCGCAGTCACTCCCGAACCCATCGGGTTATGAAGCACTTGACTAACCCCCATCAACTCGGCTTGTAAATCGGCAGGACAAACAGGCATCTCGTCAGCAAATGCAGCCCCGCAAAGAGAAACTGTCAATAATGCGCTAAGCATGATCTTCTTCATTAAGGTCTCCTTAATTGTTAAATGCTTGGGTCATTTTGGTAGTATTTTTTCTTGTTTTCCGCCAAAATATCCCACAGGTGAAACAGTCGAATTGTAAAACTTTTCATCACCCGATGTCAAGGCTGAAGAAGGCAAAAAGCAAACGTGTCAAAAAAAATCATGGTCATCGACGACGAACCCATTAATACCACCGTTATCTCAAAAATGCTGGCAACAGCCGATTATGATGTGGATATTTTTAATGAGCCCGAGAAAGCTTGGCATACCCTCCAACAGATCCCAGAAGACTATCGATTGGTTATCACTGATCGCATTATGCCGAAACTCGATGGTTTAAGCCTAACAAAGCACATCAAAGAAAATACCCTCACCAAACACCTACCTGTGCTCATGCAAACGGGGGATGCCGACAAAACCGAGCACATCGAAGCCTTTCAAGCGGGTGTCTTTGATTTCATCTTTAAACCCGTTGAAAAACCCTTGTTACTCAGCATTGTTAAGCGTGCGTTAGAGAATAGCACGTAAAAAAACAACGTTTTGAGACAAAATAACCAATCTATTCAGCCTATCTTAATCTTGAGCGACTACACTAAAAGCACAAGCAGAAAGAAGAGGTTTATCCGATGGGCAAGAAGTATTTAGGATTCAAAAAATCACATCCGATCTACGGTGACAATGCCACAAAAACATTGCGCGCTCATCAACTCAATCTATCGATAGCATTAGAGGCGCTGCATGCCGATCAGCATGACAATATCAAATTTTCACGTAAGAATCATAAAGAGATTACCACGCTACCCTTCTCCATTTTAAAGCTCAAGGTCAATGATGAAACTCGCTATTTTGCGATGAATAACCATACCCTTGATGGCTCAAAAAGAACAAGAATGCGTGACCCAGAAAAAGATCCTGGCGTAGGCGCCGAGGGATATTTTAAAACATTGCGAGAGATTCAGGTTAACTACGATGAAAGCAATCAAGATATCACATCGTTTAAGTGGGCGCCTATTGATACAACCCAACCCTTGTTTGGCATTAAAATTGCAAAGAACATCTCTACACAAGAAAATATTGTCTCCCGTCTAAACACCGAAGAAAAAGTGACAAAAGGCCTTGGAAGAACACAGGCAAAATTTAGTCTCTACTCCTATAAAAACGAAGGAAATAAAAATTATTTGCTCACCGAATGGTTTGCTCGTGGCGATCTAAGACATTATCTGAAATCTAATACAGTTTCAGTCAATGAGGCAGAAAAAATCACTCAAGGTTTACTGTTAGCCACAGACAAATTACATCAATTAGGCTATGTACACAGAGATATTAAGCCTGGAAACATATGCATTGATCATACAGGAAAGATAAAACTGATTGATTTTGGCTGTTGCAAATATATTGGCACAAACTCGTATATGTCTCACCAAGGACAGGCTGGCACAAAAGCTTATATGGCACCAGAATCTCTCAACAACACTATAAACTTCACATCAAAACAGTCCGATGCGTATGCGATAGGAACGACGATACAGCAGGTATTGAAAAAAATTGACACTAATAATCTTACAGCATCGGAACAAAAAAAACTGAATCAACTAGAAACACTTGCGACTAAAATGAAAGCTGGAAATATGTATTCCAGATTATCGGTTGCTGGCGCATGCTATACCTTATCCAACAACAAGTCCTATCAACCGAAAAAAGGCTCACAGGAAGAAAAAGATTACGAAAGCTATAGAAAAGTGGAAATAAATAACTGGCCCAGCTATATGATTAGCGAGCTTGCATTAGCAGGCACCTCAATAGAGAAAAAACTAACCGAGATAACGGACAGAGATCTACACACGATACTGGATACATTGAGTAATACTCAGAGAACACGTGGGGAAAATGAAACCTCAAAAAGCGACAAGCAGTTAACAGTTACGATCGCTACCCATCTTCTTAACAGAAATCCTTCGAGCATTGAAAAAATTAAAAAATCGATTGGGCTTGAAAAACAATCATCACACGTCAATTATCATCGCAATGCACTGCACAGGAAGCTGGCTGGTTCGAATCAAACAAGGACAAGAAAACACTTGGTTTCACTATTCAGTAAGCAAGAAAATCAAGCAAGACCATCTTCCCCTAAAAACTCAAACTGATATTGCCAAGTTAACAAGCTAACAGAGTATTTTCAGGAGATCCCGGCTATTTTCCGAAGGAAAATTCCGGGATGACAGGGTCGACAGAAGACTACTTAGCAAACGGATTATCATCTGTCTGGAATAACAGACGAATCGGACAGCCTTGAAGCTTAAAGCGCTTCCGGAAAAAACCAATCAAGTAGCGTTTATAAGAATCTGCCAACTTTTCTGTTTGCTTACCATGCACCACAATAATCTGTGGATTATGTCCACCGCTATGCGCATAACGTAATTTAATACGGAATTTACCAGCAATCGGCGGTTGATGTTGTTGTGTCGCTAACTTTAAAGTATCCGTTAATTGTGAAGTTGAGAGCTTCTGCATTGCAGCACGGTAAGTTAACTTAATTGCCTTAAACAAACACCCGACATTCGTCCCATGCAAAGCAGAAATAAAATATTGCTCTGCAAAGTCGACAAAACCTAAACGTCGGTCGATCTCTCGTTTAATTTGATCGCGCTGTTCAATAGGCAAATGGTCCCATTTATTCACCGCTAAAACCAAACAGCGTCCGGCTTGCAGCGTAAAATCTAATAAATGTAAATCTTGTTCCGATATTTCTCGTTGAGCATCTAACAAATACACGACCACATGCGCATCTTCAATCGCTTTTAAAGTTTTTGACACTGAGAATTTCTCAACGACTTCTTTTACTTTTCCGCGACGACGCACACCAGCCGTATCGATTAAGGTATAGGCTTGTTCTTGATGAGTAAACGGAATATAAATACTATCACGTGTTGTGCCCGGCATATCCAAAACCACCACGCGTTCTTCACCGAGAATCCGATTGACTAAAGTCGATTTTCCCGCATTAGGCCGCCCAACAATTGCGACTTTAATGCTGTCATCATTGAACTCGTCATCTTGCGCAGTTTCTTCAGGTAAGGCTGCAAAAACCACCTCACTTAAAGGCTGTAAGCCGCGACGATGTGAGGCGGCAATCGAAACGGGCTGCCCCAGACCTAAAGCGTAGAATTCACTACTCGCCACATCCGCATCAAGCCCGTCCGTTTTGTTGGCGACCAAAATCACCGGCTTACCCGTTTGGCGAAGTTGTTTTGCAATATCTTGATCATCCGGGTGCACACCAAAACGTGCATCGACTAAAAATAATAAAACATCCGCTTCTTCAATCGCTAATTGAACCTGCGCCATCATGGAGACTTCCATATCATTCTCAGCCGATTGTATACCACCGGTATCAATCAGAATGACGGGCAACTCGCCCAAGCGTGCATGGCCATACTGGCGGTCACGTGTGACGCCTGGCATGTCGTAAACGAGCGCCTGACGCGTACGCGTCAAGGCATTAAAAAGTGTGGATTTACCTACGTTAGGCCGCCCCACTAGCGCGATGATTGGTTGCATGGGCCGGATTATGACAAATTTTCAGGCAACTTACTAGCTGGCTATTATTCAGATCCGGCTGTTTTACACCCTATTGGAAAATAGACGCGTCTGTTTTCCAATGCACTGGAAATCAGCCAGGATATCAAGCCTCTTTTGATTCTTTTAGCATCTCTGATAAAGATAGTTGTTTACACGACAGTGGTAGGAGATCCCGGCTCGGAGGCCGGGGTGACGGCGGTAAGCGGGATGAGAACGCCCCTGTCATTCCGGCCTTGAGCCGGAATCTCCATCAAGGTTCCTACAGAGTAAGCTAGAGGCTGTAGGAGGTCCCGCGTCAAGCGCGGGATGACAGTTGTTTTTCTGGGATAAGAAGCCTAAATAGAATAAGCCGCCAACTCACCACCCTGCGTCAACACATAGACATGATCGCCAATCACCAACGGCGGTGTATTGATATGCTTGCCCGCTTGTTCACGTGCCACTTCATGGCCATCAGTGGTAGAAAGCCAATGAATGTAACCGTCACCATCAGCGACAATCATATATAAACCTAACAGACTCGGCGCAGTAATGTGACGATACTTCAAGGCCTCTTGGCGCCACAGCACATGACCATTCGCACGATCAAATGCCCATACTTGGCTATCTGCATCTGTCACCAACACATGCTCTGTATCCACAGCCAAACCTGTAAAGGTCGATAACTTGTGCTGCCACTTCACCTCACCCTGCGGTAATTGCATTGCAACAATACGGCCTTGGTATGTCGCAACATATAACATGTTGCCATCAATCACTGGGGTTGCATCGATATCCACCATACGCTCAATCGCTAGATTACCTTCGGGTGCAGCGATACGTTGCTCCCACAAGAGATCCCCTTTATTCATATTAAAGGCAGCCACTTTACCATTCGAAAAACCAGACACAACAACACCCGCCGTGATTAATGGCGTACTACTGCGACGAAGTATTAATGCCGGCGCACCATATTCATAGGCCCACATCTTCTTGCCTGTCGTTGCATTCAAGCGTGTGACCGTACCATTCATGCTTTTCACCAGCACCGAATCATCATCAATCACCGGCGAGGCTAAAATCGTTGTGTCTGCCGCATAACGCCATAAGACATGGCCATCCTTTGCTGACAAAGCGAATACCTCACCATTATTTGTACCCAGAACAACTAAGGCATCGCTCGCGGCAGGGCCTGCCGTGATCACTTGTTTTAAATGGGTTTTCCAGCGCAACTCACCATTGGTTTGATTCACTGCCGCCACATCACCTTGATGATTAGCCGTATATAAACTATTCGCGGCATGCGCAATCGCTAAAGGAAACGTTTGCTTGCTCGCTGACAACGCCTGCACAGACCAAGCCTCTTTTACGGATACTTGTTGTTTAATCGGTTTTAAAGCGGTTGGCTTAGGCGCATTGTCCGTCCCGCCCATCATTTGTGCGCAACCACTCAAGACCAATAAGAAAGAACATAAAGAAAAAATGCGGCGCATAGTCTAAGCCTCTTTGGCGGGTAGTTGATGGAATTGTCGTTCGACGATTAAGCGAGAACCTAAATCACTGGGATAATGCGTTAAGGCTTCACCGTAAGCGTGTTTCGCTTTAGTCGTTTGCTTTAAAGCCATATAGGCATCGCCTTTAATCACTTCAACGGCAGAAGAAAAGCTGGCATCGTCAATTTTTTTCAGTTGTTGTAAGGCTGCTTGCGGTTTATGTTGTGCTAACAAAATTCGCGCCTTACGATTACGCGCAATTTGTCGTGTTGCAGACAACTTGGCATGCTGCACTACCCATGTTAACTGAGCCAATGCTTTATCCAGATGATTGTCATCCACCGCTTGCTTGGCAGCAATCAATGCAGCAAATCCTGCATAAGGTGTATGAGAAAAATGTTGTTTTAAGTTGTCTGTTATTTTCTGCACTTGCGCAGTATCATTTTGCTCTTGCGCAAGCAACAAATGTTCATAACCGTTTGAAGCTTGATAGCGGATCTCTAATTGTCGGTTTTTCCAAAAATGCCAGCCATAGCTAATGGCTAAGCCAACCGCCACCGCAATAAGTGTGCTCCAACCATAGTCTTTCCACAGTTTTTTTAACTGAGCGACTTGTTCGTCTTCTGATAAGTATGTTGACATAAAATTTCCTCTTGTTCCTTTTGTTTCTTTCATCCTGTCATCCCGGCAGCCTGTCATCCCGCACTTGATGCGGGATCTCCATCTAGCACCATAGTCCTACCAGGAGATTCCGGCTTTCGCCGGAATGACAATACACTAACCGCGTCAAGCGCGGGATAACAGCAGTTAAACGTACCGTGACAAACATGGTTCTAATTCAGAAAACAAAATAGTTTTCTGTGGTTTATCTTCTCGTAAATATTTGATCTGCACGGATTGCGATGCTAATTCATCATCACCTAAAATCAAGGCAATGGCTGCACCACTTTTGTCAGCGCGTTTAAACTGACTCTTGAATGATCCGCCCACAGCATCGACCACTAATCGCAATGTGGGTATTGCCGTACGCAAAGTTTGTGCCACCTGCATGGCTTGTTGCACCGCAGCGTCACCCACACACACCCAATACACATCAACGACAGCCGATGTTTCTGGTGTTTTATCACACGCTTCAAGCAACAAGATTAAACGCTCTAATCCTAGCGCAAACCCTACAGCCGGCGCGGCCTTTCCACCAATTTGTTCCACCAAACCATCGTAACGACCACCCGCACAAATTGCATTTTGGCTGCCGAGTTTATCGGTAACCCACTCAAAAACGGTATGCGTGTAATAATCCAAACCGCGTACTAATTGTGGATTAACGCGATAAGTAATCCCGCAAGTATCCAGCGATTGTTTCACTTGCGTGAAATGTGCCGTAGACACTTCATCAAAATAATCGCTTAATGCCGGTGCACTCGCAATTAAATCTGCCATGGCAGGATTCTTGCTATCTAAAATACGCAAAGGATTGGTGCTCAGTCGGCGTTGGCTGTCTTCATCTAATTGATCGCGATGCTGCTCAAAGTAGGCAACTAAAGCTTCACGATGTTGTTGGCGTACCGCCGGTGTACCGAGGGAATTTATCTCTAAGTGCACGGCATCCGTAATACCCAGGGATTGCCAAAACTGCGCGGTCATCGCGATTAGCTCGACATCCGCTAGCGGTCCTGGCATACCAAAGTTTTCTGCGCCAAATTGATAAAACTGACGGTAACGCCCTTTTTGCGGACGCTCATGCCGAAACATGGGACCGGTATACCATAAGCGCTGCACCTGCTGCACGATCAAGCCTTGCTGCAAGCCCGCGCGCACACAGGGCGCTGTGCCTTCTGGGCGCAAACTGAGTGAGTCACCATTACGATCGGTAAAGGTATACATTTCTTTTTCAACAATGTCCGTGCTCTCACCCACCGCGCGTTTAAACAGTTCAGTTTGTTCAACAATCGGAAAACGAATTTCCTGATAAGCAAATTGTGATGCAATGTCTGCTAAACGTGATTCAACAACGCGCCAGACGGCTGTTTGCGCGGGAACCAGATCATTCATGCCACGAATGGCTTGCAAGGTTTTACTCATGATTTTTTCTTCATTTTCTTCACCGCTTGCTGACTAGCAAGATATTGCTGATAAGCTGGCGTGCCTTTAAATTGTTTCTTTAATAGCGATGCCATCTGCTTTGTGCGCTTTGCATTGCCGGCTTTTTTCGCGATACGGTAACTTAAGTACACGGACTCACCTGTCGGTTCGCTAATTAATTTAAATTGCTTGTAAGTTTTTTCTGCTTGCTGTGTTTTGCCAATATCTAATTGAATGCTCGCCAAAGCCAATAAAGATTGTCGCAAATGCGCATTCTCTGCTAAGGCTTTTTCAAAATATTGCATCGCCCGAGCTTTGTCTGGGATCTTCATCGCACACAAGCCAGCGTTTTCATTCACCTTCGCCGTATTCAAATAGTTTTTATCTTGTAGCGCATTATCAAAGTGCGTTAACGAATCGCGGTAATCGCCTTGGCGACATAAGAACGTACCGTAATTATTTTGTGGACCCGCCGCATGTGGATTCGCTGCAATAGCTTTTAAATAATCATTACGCGCGGAGGTAACATCACCCGTTTGTTCGTGGTAATACGCCATCGCATCCAAGGCCGTACTCCAGTCCGGACGTTCTTGCAAGGCTGATAATAATTGTGCTTTGGCGCGTGCCGTTTGGCCTTGTTTTAGATAAGCCAAGCCCAACTCGATGTTGTATTCAGCGGTGATCTGCTGATTCGCTTGCGCCTCAGCGGGATTGATATCTGGGCTAATCGCATTACATGCGGATAAGGCGCAGCAGAGTACCGGAAAAAGTAGCGCAGATCTGAACAATTTCATGGCAATTCCTGTCCATTTCAGTGTGGGCAAAAGTGTAACTTTATTGAGGTATATACTCAAGTGCCTTCAAAAGGCTATCTTTTCTTTGAGCTGCTGACGGGACTCAATCACGCCATCTGAGCGCCCAGCTTGACGTGAGATTTTGACGTTTTAACAAAGAAAAATAGAAGGAATAGCCATTCTATTACGCGTATTTTTCGACCGAAAAACGTCAAAAGGTGGCGTCAAGATGGGATGCTCAGAATAGCGTTTTGAATGCACTTGAGTATAAGTACAAGTCGGACTAGGTATATGATAGGATTCGCGGCATATCGACAAGACAGGAGTCCAGCATGCTGAATGATCATTCTCTGCCATTAGTGCTAAGCACAACATCCGAAAATGCCATCGACAAAACCGAGCTAACAGCGGCGCGACAAGATGCTGAGAATACAAATGTACTCGCAGCCCACCAATGCGAGGGGATCCCGAATTATAAAACCTACGCGTGGCTCTACTTTGCATCTGATGATGCACACCCTCAAGTCTACATGGGCGAAAAAAAACAACTGCTTGAGGAAAAAAATCTTTTTCGTTTAGACCCCAACTATTTTTTACAACTGATTAAAGACGGAAAAATCAGCATTGACTTCAAGCACCCTGACTTACGAAAAAACTTATCAAACAATCGCATCTTCGCATTTAATATCGCAACATTTGGCACCACAGCCGGCGTTACATTATGGACGACTGTGCTATTTGATCTAATGATCAAATCAAATGCTCTGCTTTCTAACGTATACGGTGGTCTTGGTCTATTAGGTATATTAGGTCTTTGCTTACTTGCCTATGCGGTGGCTCAACGAACAGCCCTCCCCAAAAGTGACGGCTACTTTCTCGACAAAACCCCTGAAAAAATCAAGTTATTATTAGCAAATGCAACAAACGCTACCCTGCAACCGGCCATCACATTTAATTTATCTTTCCTAATTGCCGCCATCGGCAGTAGTTTTTCGGTGCACGCGCTGAATGCAACGGTACTAGCAACACCACATGCTTGGGCTGCGCATGCGATAATGGCTTTAGCCACCGGCCTATTCGTTGGTTTAGCGGGTATGCTAAGCATGTATACCAAAGTCAGAAAACAAGAAAAATATCAGAAAAATCCAGGCGAATTAAAATGGTTACTGGCTAAAACATTTGCGCAACACTTTGCAATGGGCGTTCTCGCTTACGCGATTAACATTGTGATCCCTAATGTATTGCTGGGTATGTATTCAAAAGGCGTCGCCTATGGGTTTAGCTTTACGATCTTACCGCTGCTAACAGGGATGCTTAGCGCTGCCATACTGCCAAAGTCACCAAGCAAGATCAAAGTCGACGACGATCTACGTGAGCGACATCTCAAAGCACGACTGGCTGAACATTGGAATCAGCACAGCATGTTTGCTGTAAGCCAGGATGAGACACTCAGCTGTGAAGTTGAAGAGCGCACGATCAATAGCAGACAAGAAGAAGTCTGGATGCTTAAACCAATGACAAACAAATAGACACTCGGTTCTTTCTTAAGGTTACAAGCCTTTGATCCGCAGGTGGGGTGCCCCCCCCTAACTCAGAATGCTTGTTTAT
Organism: marine bacterium B5-7; assembly: GCA_021604705.1. Taxonomy (NCBI): domain Bacteria; kingdom Pseudomonadati; phylum Pseudomonadota; class Gammaproteobacteria; species marine bacterium B5-7. The sequence continues at coordinate 20,973 of BQJM01000020.1, forward strand.
TTCTAATATCTCACACAATCTTTTACCTAATTCATTGATAAAAAGAAATTTATAAACTATCATTAACGCATCCAAGCTCGCCACGCCTCTCCCTGAAGCGCACCTAGGCGGGTTATTTTTTTGTGAACTATGACAATAACGTATTTAAAAAAACCAGCCACTATCAATACCCAACTCGCGATCCTACGACAGCATAATTTGTCAATACCTGATATTTCATTTGCCAATATGTGTACTCAAAGCTTTTTGCAAAGCAGCGTTTTTAAGTATGGCAGCCTTTGCCCTAACTATTATGCTGCCCGGCCATTTCCTTTCAACAGCAGGTGCACTTTCATCTATTTCTGCAGGGCTTGGCTGTGGGCTAGCGGCTTCAGGCTTGTCATCCTTGGGATTTGCTTTTCTTACCGCAAAATATTTACCGACGACTTCTAATGTCATCGAAGCTGACGACAAAACCTTACAAAAAGCTTCTTCTCAAGCGTTATCAAGCTTTTAGTCTGATGCACTTAAAGACAACACAGCAGAACAGTCTGGCGATGAGAAACCACCGGCATACGATACACTCGACAATAATCATCGAAATAACCCCTTAGCGGAGGCCTCGGCACCACTGCTAAAACAGTGAACTGCGGCTGGGGTGAGCTCAATCCCGAACATCTACTTTCAAAATATACCGTTTATCACTCGTAGATCCCTCACCTTCAATAATATTCGCATCAAGTAACACTTTTAATTCACGCTGCAATGTTCTTCTAGAAAGACCTGGACACAGATCTTCGAATTCCTGTATCCCCAAGTGCCTATGCTCAAGAATATGCGTTATAGCAAGCTGCTGACGATCAGATAATACGTGCTTATTTAATAACACATCATGCTGAATGATTTTTTTCCCAACCTGTTTTATATCTGTTAACTGTGTCGCTAAACCCGTGACAAAATATTCTAACCAAGCGGACATATCCATATTATTTTCACGAACACTCTGAATTGCCTTGTAATAGTCACTTCGATTTTGATCATAATACTGACTAATTGTGAAAAGTTTTTTAAAATCATATCCACTTCGATATAAACACAATGTTGAAAGCAATCGAGCAGTCCGGCCATTACCATCTAAAAAAGGATGAATGTGTACCAATTGGAATTGTGCAATCCCAGCAACCAAGACAGGATGTTTCTCCACATCCACATCCGAATCCCGTATCCAATCCACCAATGATTGCATCATCATGGGAACTTCGTATGCGGGAGGTGGCGTGTAAATAACTTCTTTTGTGCCTGCATTCACGACGTAGTTCTGAAGCTTTCGATATTCACCAGGCGCTGCAGCATTACCACGAACATTCAGAACTAACTGCCTATGCACTTCCCGTATCAAACTTTCGGTAATTGGCTTTCCATCCACAACATAACGCGACACAAGATCGAACGCTTTTCGGTAATTTAAAACTTCCTGAGCATCATCAGAATTAACAACTGTTAGTTTTTGTCCTGCAAGCAATTTTTCAGATTGTTCTAAAGTTAACGTCGTTCCCTCAATATGTGTTGTATGGTGCGCCTCTAGTACTAACGCCTTTTCCTGCATTTTTTCAATCCATACAGAAGACAAGGTTGCTGCTTCGAGAAATCCACGAGCACGTTCAATGGCCGTCAGCGCATTAGTCATCTTATTAGAAATATTAAACTGGGGTACAAACATCATTAGCTCACATTAAAATATGTATTCTCGAATTATAGTCGTGTCGCAAGAATGTCGCAAGATGTGTCGCAAGATTGTCACAAGAAGATGTCGCAAGTGTGTCACAAGGTTATTATCTTTATAAATCAATGAGTTAGGAGTTCTCGCAAAATAGCATATTTTCTGTTTTGTGAGATATCGTTGAAATATGAACAATGACAATAACGTATTTAAAAAACCCAGCCTCTATCAATACCCAAATCGTGCTCCCACGACAGCATAATCTGTTAATAGCTTTAACCTAGAAACCTCAGTTGAGCGCGGCCGATGCGTGTAACAGATTGATTTAGATGACGTAATAAAAATTTTCGTGATCACTTTATTACTAATGTTGCACCCATTTAGCCGCAATTGCTTGGCGTCACCCCCTCGCGCTGGCTGTTTGTTTTGTTGAATTCTGACTTCCCGACCCATTCCTGTTCTCAGGAACTCGGGGGGCACTGAAGCTAGCAGCAGTAGTTGGTAATTCGCTGTCGCTGTCGCTCCGCTCACCGTTGTTACTCAAGAGTAATTTAGTGTCAGCGTCGTCTTGGGGACTTGTCTCATCAGCACGTTTTTTAAAAAAGTTTTCAATGGCACCGGATATACCATTCCAAATCTTTGAGAGAGATCCATGCGGAAACTGACCCACACAGCGCTAACACGACATGATCATTACGTTGAAAATACATATCCCATGCATTTTTAAGCTTTCCAAGAAAGTTAGGATCTTGCATGGCCATCCAGGTAATCTCATCGAGCACGATTAAAACGTGCTTATCACTGGTTTTCTTTGCAAGTTGAAAAAACAAGTCACTCCAATCATTTTTATCCGCGATCACTTCAGAAAACTGGTATTGATACTGCTTGGCAAACTCGTCTCGCTGTGCCTGTGCAGTAACACCCTCGCTAGGAGGTAAACCAGAAAAAAGTAAGCTGCACTAAAGCTCTGGGCAAATTCCTCTAACAAGCGGCTTTTCCCTATTCGACGACGCCCTTTAATCACAGCCAAGCTGGCCAGGCCTCTTTTCTGAAGCTGTTTCAATAGTTGAATTTCACGCTCTCTGCCAATGAATTTTGCCATTTATATTTTTCAAAACAATAAAAAACCAATAAATTCAACATGTTACATCCATCTCACGAAACGGCATTATTGCTGTTTAATGAGACGACCCTCCTTTTTCTCTTAAGTTTTTTTTGATCGTGCTAGCATCTGGCGTTCAAACGTAACTGGCGAAAGAAAATGTTAGTAACAACGGTACTTACATACCCAATGCCTGATGAGGACGTTCATGATTATAATGTTGCACCCATTTAGCCGCAATTGCTTGGCCTCACCCCATGATGGTTACTGGTAGTCGTGCTGGCTGTTTGTTCTGTTGAATTCTGATCTCTCGTCTCACTCCTCTTCTCAGGAACTAAGGGGGCACCGTAGCTAGCAGAAGTAGTTGGGAATTCGCTGTTACTCAGCATATCGTCGTTATGCGGGAGTAATTGAGTATAAGCCTCGTCTTGGGTTTTTTCCGCATCAGCATATTTTTTAAGGAGGTTTTCAATAGCACCCGAGATACCATTCCAAATCTTTGAAAGAGATCCACGTGAAATGATGTCTAGGACATCCGCGACGATGGCGACTGGAAGCAGCACAAGATCTATTGCCACTCCCAGCATACATTCTAGATTTTTAATGAAGCCAACAAGAAGGCCGGCAGCAATGAATCCACCAATGCCGCCACCAATGAGGGAAGCCACAGCAATACCAAATGCAGCGCCCGCGCCAAGCGCAAGCACACTGCTGGCCCAGAGTACGCTAACTGCGATGAATGCGGCAATAGCAGAGAGCGTAGAGAGCATTGCTAGTGCGAAGCCTATAATGTTGGCGTCCTTATCACCATCACGAAGAATCGAGCCATTGAATGAGTAAGCATCTTCACGCAAGGATAAAAATACCATCGAAATAAAGGTCTGATTATTTTTTTTCTGCATATCCATTCTCCATCGTATGTTTTTCATTTATGTTAGAGTAAAACTCTGTTGGTAGAGCCGACCAAGATTCTACCATAGCTATAGGTCAATATCTATACTGATGGGTAAGCATCGATGAACAGGTCTCGGGGTAAAATGGGCGCCTGACATGAGTAGTATTTAATCTTAAAACAGGTTATACTCCAGCTCAAATTTTGCACTGGAGAATCAAAAATGGCTGTTGAACGTACTTTATCTATTATCAAACCTGATGCTGTCGCGAAAAACGTGATTGGCGAAATCTATTCACGCTTTGAAAAAGCGGGCCTTAAAATCATCGCTGCGCGCATGATTCACTTAAGCCGTGAACAAGCAGAGCAATTCTATGCTGTGCATAAAGACCGCCCTTTCTTCGCGAACTTGGTTGAGTTCATGATTTCTGGTCCTGTGATGGCGCAAGCCCTAGAAGGCGAAAACGCGATTGCGACAAACCGTGATCTCATGGGTGCAACAAACCCACAAGAAGCGGCACCTGGCACCATTCGTGCTGACTTTGCAGATTCCATTGATGCGAATGCCGTACATGGTTCTGATGCCCCTGAAACGGCTGCTCAAGAAATCGCTTTCTTTTTTGAACATGACCTCGCCACAGCCTAACACTGCGGCACCTGCCGAGGCAGCTAAACGGGTTAACCTGTTTAACCTGGATTTAGCTGCCATGCAGTATTATTTTGCCAGCGTTGGCGAAAAACCTTTTCGCGCCCAACAAGTCATTAAATGGATACATCAACAAGGTATTCGTGACTTGGATGCGATGACCAACTTGTCTAAAAGCTTGCGCGACACACTGAAACAAACCACGTGCATGGATATCCCAGAAATTGCCTTAGAACATGCATCTAAAGATGGTACCTATAAATGGCTATTACGTTTAAAAGAAGGTAATTGTATTGAAGCTGTTTATATTCCTGAAGGTGATCGCGGTACGCTATGTGTCTCATCGCAAGTGGGCTGCGCGTTAAATTGTTCTTTCTGCGCGACGGGTGCGCAAGGTTTTAATCGCGATTTAAGCACCGCAGAAATTATCGGCCAAGTTTGGCAAGCACAACACAGTTTATTAAAAAATGGTTTGGGCAAAGTCACGAATGTCGTCATGATGGGCATGGGTGAGCCGCTGTTAAACTTTGATAATGTGTTGCGAGCCATGAATTTAATGGTAAATGATTTCGCGTATGGTTTATCAAAATATAAAGTCACTTTAAGCACCTCTGGCCTGGTCCCCAAAATGTATGAACTGCGTGATAAAAGCGATGTGGCATTAGCCGTATCCCTGCATGCACCGAATGATGAACTGCGTAATGAATTAGTCCCGCTTAACAAAAAATACCCGCTCAAAGTTTTACTGCAAGCGTGTAAAGATTATTTTAAAGATAAAACGGGCAAACGTTATGTGACCATGGAATACGTGATGTTAGATGGCGTGAACGATACGCCTACACATGCGCGTCAGTTGATTACGATTTTGCAGGGGATCCCCGCCAAGGTAAATTTAATTCCCTTTAATCCTTTTCCTAATACCAAATACAAACGTTCTTCGCCAGAAGCAATTGATCGCTTCCGGCAAATACTAATGAAGTCTGGCTTAAACACCATGACGCGTAAAACCCGCGGCGATGATATTGATGCGGCTTGTGGGCAATTAGCAGGTGATTTTAAAGATCGCACACGACGGCGTGAGCGGAATGAGAAAGCGGCCATAGATGGTCATTCCCGGACATAACCACGTCATCCCGCACTTGATGCGGGATGACAGGTAGGCAAAAACCGGCATGAAACCTCCTCCCTTAAGGTTTCCTTAAGAATCATGAGGTAAGCTACTCGAAATCACTTAAACTTAAGCGGAGGTTATTATGGGTTTTGAATCATTGACAGGTGCACCGATTACATTTACTGGTCCCAATGATCTGGCAGATAGCCTTATTGAAGGAAGAAATAATCTCGATAATAAAGACATACTTGCGTATGATCCGGAAGAAACACCTATCGATAAATTTCCCGTGTTACGCATCATTAAAGGTAACAACGACAGTCCAGCAAGATTTGAGCTATTCCAAGCAACAAAAAAATCTATGGATGTGCATTCATTTCCATTTTCGTCGAAAGCGGTACGTCCAGATAAAGTTGTAGAGAATCCTGATAGCTTGGTCGCGTTAACACCCAATGAATTCTTAAACTTAATTAACTATAAAATGCTTACCCTAGATAACTCACAAAAAACTTTAGAAAAAAATGTCGCCTTCCAAAAGAATTTAGCTATTTATGGCACAATGCTCTCGAGCCTTCTATTCAATTCACTTGGCATGTTTCTTGTTTACCCCAATCTCGTCAGTCTTATGTTTCAGGGCTTAAAGACATTATCTCAAAGTGGTAATGGCATACTTTTATTAGCTGGTTGTTTCGGGCTTGCCGCATTTACGATGCTACCACTACTTCCTATCCTCCTCAAAGGCGGTGCCAGCAATAGTGACTTTTCCAAAGAAACGAAATATTTGAGCAAAGAACACCAGGCTCAGACACGACACGCCTTATCTGATTATCTGAAACAAACAGGCATCTATCACACCTTAATTACTGGGGCTACATTTAGCCTATTAGCTCTTCTAGCTTGGGGCGCTGTACCCGCACTCAATACACTCATCTTAGGCACGCCCTACGGCTTAGCCGCACATGCCATCATCTCTTTGGTTGTGGGTTTAACAATGGGCATCACACATGCTTTATACGCGCACTTTGGCGAGAAAAAGTCGGGCAAAGAGGTCGGAAAGGCTTTTATGACACATGCAGTGATGGGCATAACCATGTATCTCGCAACGGTGGCATTTCCTGCTGCGTTCGTCTCCATGCTTTCCCCAGCTGCGATGACCGGTATGTCTATCGGCATGTCGCTACTTGTTGGTACTTTGTTTGCTAAGGCAAGTAAACCGAATACCCCAGATACATTAAAGCTTGAAGTGTCTGACGCGGTTAGAAATGCTGATATGAAAGCCGGCTTGTTTGAGTTTTGGAATGTTAAGCAACCAGATAGCTCTGCTGAACAATCTACTGATGTCTCAACGCAAGTTTTCGAGCTCACGACTGAGAATGCAGATACTGTGAAGGGAACGCCTGAGACCTTTGTCATTCATCCGGCACTAGCTGCCGCTTACAAGCACTAGGAGCTGTAGGAGATCCCGCGTCGAGCACGGGATGACAATGCTGGGCCGGGATGACAGCCAATTGAAGTGAGGCATCTTCCCCTGTCACCCCGTTGGTATAACACGATTGGATTCTCAGGCTAAAGGCAGTATGATCGCGGCATGGACGCATCAATTCTTATCAAGGTTCAAGCCGATGATACCGTGCTTACACCAACCCGCCGTTTGGCCAGCACCTTGTTGGCAGAATATGCTACGTCAACATGCGCACTCCCACATTGCCTACCCATCAATGCTTGGCTCAATCAATGTTGGCAACAGGCACTGGCTCATGGCGATACCCATAAAATTCTACTGAGTGATGCACAAGCTAAAATAATATGGCAACGCATCATCCAAGAAGACAGCGCGGGAGAAATGTTATTGAATCTCACCGCATGTGCGGACTCCGCTTGGCAAGCTTGGCATACCTTGAATCATTGGAGTGTAGACTGGCGCGATAATTTTTTTCAAACGAATGAAGATTGTTTAGCCTTTCAGCACTGGGCGTATGCTTATGTAAAACAATGTCAAGAAAATCATTGGATTGATAGCGCAACCCTACCCTTAGCCTTGCATGAAATTTTCAAAGAAAAACCAATATGGTTAGCAAAAAAACTTTTCATCACAGGCTTTGATGAAATCACACCAGCTATCGAGAAATTATTAGCTGCCATCCCACAGCGAGAAACGCTTAGCGAAAATAAACCTACCAAGAACATTGGCTCACGTGCATTCGCAACACCAGAACTTGAGTTTTCTGCTGCATTAGCTTGGGCAAAGGCACATTATACGGATAATCCCACAGCCAATATCGGCATTATTCATCCTGACCTATCAACAAACTGGATGCACATCAAACATCGCTGCGAACAGGTTTTTCCATCAGAAAATCCAACGGACATCATCAACTTATCAGGTGGTTTTCCTTTGCTAGATTTGCCTATCATTCAACATGCATTGCATATATTAGCATTACATCCAGGACGTTTATCCTTCGAAGAGATTTCACCACTATTGCAGTCACCTTATGTCGCTGGTTTTGACACGGAACAAGCAGCGCGCTTGTGCGCTGAAATACAATTGCGTGAACAAACCCATGTAAGTAAACGACATTTAATCAAATTATTAGCTCACCACGGGGCAGCACAATTTAAAACACAATGTGAGGCAATGTTTTCTATTTCAAAACCAAATGATCGCAAACCAAGCAGCTGGGCTAACTGGTGCATCGATCGCTTAACGGCTTTTGGTTTTCCCGGCGAATGTGCACTTACCAGTGTAGAGTTTCAGGCGTTTGAACATTTCCAGGCGCAGCTGCATGCATTACATGGACTGGATATGCTGGAGATCCCGGCTCAAGGCCGGGATGACGAACGTGGCTCAAATGACAGACATGGCTCACATGGCGGCGCTCACCCCGTCATCCCGCACACGATGCGGGATCTCCATCAGATGACCGCCCAACAAGCATTGCAACACTTAAAACAAACCTGCCGCCAAGTCTTTCAACCCCAAGGAAACAATGCTGCGCCCATTCAATTACTGGGTGTATTAGAAGCCGGTGGTTTAAATTTTGATGCATTATGGGTAATGGGTTGCGATGATGCGAATTGGCCACAAGCAGCCAAGCCCAATCCTTTTATCCCTTATGCTTTACAAACTGAACACAGCATGCCGCATGCCAATGCAGCACGTGAATTAGCATTTAGTCAACGAATGACCGAACGTTTTTGTCAAAGTGCATCAACGGTTATTTTTAGTTATGCCTGCTTGCAAGCCACACAAACGCGACAAGCCAGTGCATTGATTCGTGAATTTTTCACAGAAAAAATAGATGATCCCATTCTGCCTGAACACATTGAAACAATCACATTAGAAACATTCAGCGACGATGTAGGTTTGCCGCTACAAGACCAAGCACGTGGCGGCAGTTACCTCATCAAACATCAAGCCGCTTGCCCGTTTAAAGCCTATGCTACACATCGACTACAAGCAGAAGGCTTGCATCATCCACAACCCGGTTTAGCACCCCATGTGCGCGGCACTTTGGTGCACGATATATTGCACCGTATTTGGCAACAGCTGGAAAATCAAGACGCCCTGCTCAGTTTAACTGAAACGCAGTTACAAAAAATCATTCAAGCCGCTGTAAAAGCTGGTTTGGAAAATGCTCATATTCAAATACAAACATCCGTAAGCTTCACCGAACTAGAACAGCAGCGCTTAGAAGGTTTAATGCATCGCTGGATGGCGGTAGAAAAATCACGCCCGCCGTTTAAGGTGTTATTGCTAGAAAGTCGCATTCCCTACACACTCGGAAAACTTGAGTTGCAATTACAAGTGGACCGTTTAGATGAATTAGAAGATGGCACACGTTTGTTAATCGATTACAAAACCGGCAACGTGAATACCATTAACCGGGAAACTGCTTGGCAGATAGATCGGCCGACAGAACCTCAACTTCCTTTGTATGCGCTAGCAACCCAAGATGTTTCTGCCATTAGTTTTGCACAAGTGAATGCCAGCAGCTGTGGTTTCCGTGGTTTAGCGGCGAATGACTCAGCTATTCCTGGTATTCAACAATTGGATGAACATGTCACTTGGGACAAACAATTACACGCATGGGAAGAAACATTAAATCATTTAGCCGAACAATTACAACGTGGTGACGCACAAGTGGATCCCAACGACCCGAACCTTACCTGTCAGTACTGTGAATTGCAGCGTTTATGTCGGGTAAATACCTAAATTATCCTACAGTTTTTCCTGCAAAAATCACTTATCATAAGTATACCATTTGACATACACAAAAGGATATATATACTGATGAGTATATGGCTGATTTTGGAAAAGAAATCACTAGATAAACGATTAAGAAAGTGCCCTAAACATGTACTTGAACATTATGAATTATGGAAGCGCATTGTTGAATTAAACGGACCGCAAGGCCTCAAGAGGATAAAAGGATTTCATGATGAATCCTTGCAAGGTGAATGGCGAGGATATCGCTCTTCACGTTTATCCAAACAATGGCGCGTTAT
>BQJM01000021.1 GCA_021604705.1 marine bacterium B5-7
CAAACCACCATAAAATCGGCAATTGAGGTGCGACCACGGACATCAAGTACGGTAATGTCTTCGGCTTTTAGGTCATCTAGGGTGTCGACGACAAAGGTTTTTAGGGTTTCGGCTTGCATTGGGTCTTGTCTACATCATTAAAAGGGCAGGCATCATAGCGCTTTTCATGGAGAAGAGGCAAATTTAAACAGGTTTTGTATAAATACTTGCCATTGTTGGGGCGGTTTGTTAGGCTGAATCCATCTAATTAAGGGGAAGGCCACATGAAACGTTCTGAAGCATTGCTTGAGCTGGGGTTTGCAGAGAAAGCGACACCAACAGAGGCAGAGATCAAGAAGGCCTATCGACGTTTAGCGTTAAAATGGCATCCTGATAAGAATCCAGATTCTGATACGACAGAAAAATTTAAAGCGATTAGCAATGCAAATGCGGTTTTAATGGGGCACCAACAAGCCCACCCAGAAATTGTGCCGTCTAGTGATTCCAGCACCTCAACAAGCACAGCAGGGGCTAGGACTCGCGGGGAGGCTTCTGCATCATCATCTTCTTCTCCTAAATTTCTAATTAAAGTACTACAAGAATTTGGCCAAGTGAATGATGATGCGGAGACCCTTAAACGCTTAATGGAGGAAGTGTCTGATGAGAATTTGGAAAAAGCTGGACAAGCCTTAAAGCCAATGCACCTGAATAGCTTAATCGAAAAGGGCCAAGCCGAACATTGTGTGCATTTGATACGACACCTCCAATTACCAGCAAACCAAAAAGCTTTTTTTATCGATGCCATGGTTAAAGCCAAGGCGTGGGATGTAATTGATGCTATTCCCAGTGGAATCAACGTAAACTTGATATCATCAAGTTTAGTTCTTCCTTTATTAGAAGCGAAACAGTATGACCTATTGAACCGCTTGGATAAAACTGTATTAAATAGCGAGGTGATAGCTACATTCTTTGATGCGACCACATTGACGCTGCATCCTGCGGTGCATGCTTTATGTGAATCTGCAAAAAATGCGGGTGCAAATGGGCTTGATGTAACACGAGGGGATGCAACAGATCTGGATTCTCCAGCGGCGCAAGCGGCTAAACAGATTTTATTAAATTTACTGGAGCTTAAAAATGAAAATACATTTTTGCATACATTATTGTTTGATGAGGATGGCACCGATCGCCAATCCTTAATCTCATCGGTGTTAAGAAAAGCCTATAGCACAAGAAAACCACTTGATCACGCGCTTACGACGTGTGCGGGTAATTTAGGGTATCGCTCTACAGTCCTGCATCAAGCTAAAAATACGACAGAATACCTAACTGAATATAATCGTTTACGCCAGCTTGCAACAGCAGCTAATGTTGATGAGTTTGCCGAGCGGATCAATGCGAGAAAAATAGGTATTCCTGACCCCATTCTTTATTCGTTTGATTTACAACGTTTCGTGGTTGAGCACTTTTCTCAATTAGTGGAAAAATGTCCTAAAAAGATAGTGTTTCTGGTGGAGGCGATCAAGATCCCGATGGATGTGGAGCCTTATGTGCTAGATTGTTTTGATAATGAGCCCTTATGGCGAGTTTTGGTAAAACGGGATTTCCCGGGCCTTGTGAAATTACGAGAACAGAACTGGCTAACAAAAGAAAGACTAGATCGCATATTGGCCGTGAAAGGGTCTCATGGTTTCCCGGTACTACTGTATGTGTTTGAGCAGCCGGGAATGAAGTTACTAGCTAACAATAACGACATCGCCCTAGCCAAGTTCACCGCCGTAGATACCCTGCTTAAACAGGATGCGATCCGAAGCGATTCACGCCTTGCGTATTTTTGGTGTCGATCTTTGTTGATTCATAGTTCAAAGACATCTGCAGCGGAAATAGTTGCATTGCATGATACAACACAACATCCCTACCAATTGACTAAGCAATATATTTTGAATCGTCGAAATAACAAGAACGACAATCACTTTGATGCTTGGCGTGAAACATGTGATTTTGACGGCTATGTGTTTCTGCACAAGACGTGTCTCATGTCATATATTAGTAATGTGGAAACGATTTTGTTGACGGGCTTGGATGAGCTGATTCAAACCGTAGGGGCTAATTCTAAAGAAGGAACAGCAGTTAAAACGACAAAAGATGCCATCATGAATGAGATGTTAGGTGGGAATAGTCCATTATCATCCTGGAAAGAAGAGTCGACAGGCATGGAGCAGGACAAAGCATTGGTTGAAACCTTAGACAATCTTATCAATGATCCTACGATGGCCCGCATCAAAGAACCCTTAGCGATGCTAAAGCGTATGTTTATTGGGGCAGTGTTGACGGTGTTATCGCTGGGTACGGCATTGGCTAGTTCGCGTTTCCGTCACAGTTTTTTCCGTGTTGAACGTTGCAGTGATGCGGTGAAAACAACGAAAGCCTCATTTGATAGTGAGGTGCAAGGCTTGTCTGCCAAGAAAAGTTCATCCTAGTCCTAACGTACCGCCTGCCACGCTTGACGGTTTTCTTGGCGCGCGCTGTGCGCAGCGCGAACCATCGCAGGGGAGGCGAGTAATAGTTGTTCGTGCGAACCATCCAGTAGTGTGGCAATGGCTTGCAAGCTTTGTCCGGTTCGATGATAGCTCACGGATTGAATCCCAATTCGTTCTAAACGCTCAATGCGTGGATGTGCACCTTTTGCAAAACACAGCAAACGTAAATTAGCTAAATGATGAGTTGGTGGTGTTGTCACTCGCTCACCTTTAAAGTGCTCATTTAAACTGGTGAGTTGCCCGTGGTCTTCCAGTGCTAATGCACAATGGTGTGAGACTGCGGTGCTGGGGGTTGCTTCGGCAATGTCGCTGGCCAGAGAGGATTGAGGGTGTAAATGCGTGTCGAACTGTGCGCTCAGCGTTTTTTTTGCGCTGGGAAAATACACAAATGCACAGACGAGTATCGCGATCACGATTAACCAAACTAATATTTTATTTTGCGATTCCATTCGAGTTTTCATTCTGTTTCCTTACAATCGATTTTTTTTCTACCGCTGTCATCCCTAAAAGCGCAAAGCCGTTACTAGGGCTCTTCTAGGTTGATTCTAACAGATTGAATTCTTGTACGGTAATATTGTTGAATGAGAGTGAGGGATTTTTTTTCATTTGTCACCCCGGGCTCCGATCCGGGGTCTCCATCAGATTCTATCGAGTTTGCTAGCGTCTGAAGGAGGTCCCGCGTCAAGCGCGGGATGACAAGTAGGCGTGCCGGACTGGGCTATCAGCGATTTTTCAATATCTAAGCAACCCGCATTTTCATCGATTCAAACACCGCATCAAACGCATCCAAGGTATCGTCTATCACTTCATTGTTATGCGCCAAGGTCACAATGCTTGTCTCATAGGCGGACGGTGCAAAATAAAACCCTGACGCTAACATCGCATGAAAAAAGGCATGATACTGTTCTGCATCGGTACGCATGACATCAGCAAAAGAATGCACATGCGCATCGCTCGTAAAGTGAAAGCTAAACATCGTGCCAACTTGGTTAATGACCATGGGGATATGATGTTTGTCAGCTAGTGCACGTAAGCCCTGGGTCAATTTTTTGGTTTGTGCAATGATGCTAGCAAACAAATCGGGTTTTTCTAAGACATCGAGGGTTGCTAAACCCGCAGCACAGGCAATGGGGTTACCGGACAATGTACCCGCTTGGTAAACGGGACCCAGCGGGGAGAGCATGGCCATAATATCTTTACGACCGCCGAATGCACCGACGGGCAAGCCGCCACCGATAATTTTTCCGAGTGTCGTCAAATCGGGCGTGACACCATATAACGTTTGAGCGCCACCTAGGTCAACACGAAACCCTGTGATCACTTCATCAAAAATTAATAGTGTGCCGTGTTTGTCACAAACATCACGTAAGCCCTGTAAAAACCCATTAGCGGGCGGGATGCAACCCATATTGCCGGCAACGGGTTCAACAATGAGTGCAGCAATCTCACCAGGGTTTTCTTCAAAGTGTTCATGCACACTATCAAGATCATTAAATTGTGCCACTAAAGTATGCTTTACAAAATCTTCGGGGACACCAGGAGAGCTGGGCGAACCAAATGTTAATGCACCAGATCCTGCTTTTACAAGCAGGGCATCATTGTGCCCATGATAACCGCCTTCAAATTTAATAATTTTATCGCGCCCAGTGAAGCCACGCGCTAAACGTAGTGCCGACATGGTGGCCTCGGTACCAGAACTGACCATGCGCACTTGATCTAAGCTGGGTATGATTTTACATAAACGTTGTGCTAAGCGAAGTTCATTTTCAGTGGGTGCGCCGAAGGTTAATCCTTTGCGAGCCGCTTTCATGACTGCTTCAATGACATGGGGATGAGCATGGCCGAGAATTAAGGGGCCCCAAGAACCGACGTAGTCGGTATATTTTTGATTGTCGACAGAATATAAATAAGCGCCTTCGCCGCGTTCGAAAAAGATAGGTGTACCACCGACGCTACCAAATGCACGCACGGGGGAGTTCACGCCGCCAGGAATACATTGCTGGGATTGATCAAATAACTCTGCTGAAATGCTCACAAAATAGGCTCCTTGTGTTATTTTGCTGTTGCATCTTAACACAGCTGGTTTGGTTCATGCCAGCTGTCTGGTACAATCCTGCCTTTCAAGAAGAAGGTGAGAACCCATGCGACAAGATGAAAACGTGACGCACATGAATGCAACACACGATGATTTAGCGGGTAACCAAGGTATTGGTCGCTACGTGATTGTACCGGGCTCGATGGCACGTGCAAAACAAATTTCAACACATTTTGACAATGTACGCGTTAACGAACATCCGCGTGGACATCATCTTTATATGGGAACTTATCAGGGCGTTGATGTTGCGAGTGTATCAACAGGCATGGGTTGCTCCAGTGCGGATATTATTCTCAATGAACTTTACATGCTGGGCGCAAAGCGTTTTTTACGTGTAGGTACCGCTGGTTCCATGCAAGGTGATCGCATTAAGATTGGTGATATTGTGGTGGCGACTGCAGCCGTGCGTGATGAAATGGCAACACGTGCTTACGCAACCGCGGAAGTGCCCGCTGTTGCCTCTTGGCCCATGTTGCAAGCGATTGAAGCCGCACGTACAACAGTCGATCGTCCCGTACATTTTGGTACAGTACATTGCAAAGCGTCCTATCATGGTCGTCAACTAGGCATGGGTCCGCTAGGTGAAAAGAATAAGCAGTATTTAGAGATGATCCGACAAAACGGTATCTTGGCAACAGAAATGGAAACAGCATTAATTTATATTTTATCTAATGTCTTTAATCAGCAATCTGTCTCTGCAGGTGATGGCCCGGTTTATGCTGGGGGGATTTTAGCGATTGCCGGTGATGGGGAAGCGATTGGGACAGCAGACGAAATACAAGCAGCAGAAGCTGCAGCCATTCAATATGCGTTGGATGCAGTTGTTGCATTAAACAAACAGGAGAAAAACTAATGGAATATAAACGTTACATGTGTTTGCTTTGTGGTTTCATCTACGATGAAGAAAAGGGCTGGCCAGATGATGGCATTGCAGCGGGTACGCGCTGGGAAGATGTTGCGGAAGATTGGATGTGTCCGGAGTGTAGTGCGACTAAGGCGGACTTTGAAATGGTAGCGATATAGTATTAATAGTTGTTTTTTTTGCTAGTATGGGCAGAGGGGAGACCTTTAAAAAACACGCATAAATCCATCCCTGGAGCTCGACGGCGGCTATCCCTGCCGCCGACCCGGGGTCTCCATTTCACACCACTGTCATCTCGGAAAACGCTTCCGCCGTCACCCCGGGCTCCGACCCGGGGTCTCCATCTAGAACCGCGGTACTATCAGGAGATTCCGGCTTTCGCCTGAATGACGAGGCACGTACCGCATCAAGTGCGGGATGACAAATCTCTAGCGTCTAATGCATGCATTGCCTCTTCAGAGGAGCCAGCTGCAACGGACTCTCTCCGATGTTCCCGCCAAAACGCTTGAATTTTTCGTGCAGCAAACGTTTTTTGTGAGCAAATGAGCACTTGTTCCTTAGAATCCCGATAATCAAAATAATCTTTAGGATTCTTCGGGGGGACTTTAACAAACTTTTCTGAGAAGGCTGAAGGAGTTTTTCCACCTGTGCCGACTAGGACTTCCTGAAGGCCATACCGTAACACCGCACGTTTTGCGGCCTCGATAAAAAATGCGGTGCTTATTTCTTCATGGGTTTCGTCATGCGCTTTCAACTCAATAGAATCAAACACCAAGCTGCCATCAGCTGCTAGCCAAGCCCAAGCTTGTGCGATAATGTCACCGCGAGCTTCTTTTTGTAGATGTTGCAGCAAATGATCTTTTAGATCCTCAAAAGAGGCTGGACGGCTTGTGCGAATCTTAAATGTTTTAAAATACTTATTCAAAAAGGCCGTGTATTTTATTTTTTGTGCTTTATTCGTTTTGCCTGCTTGATCAATAAAACAATCTGTAATGACCTCGATAGCAAGTTCGGTTTCAGTGAGTAGGCTTCTTGGCTTCTTCCCACGTTGTTTTCTTTCTGCTTGTGCTGGCCCAGCTTCTTCATTTGCCAAACATGGGTTCCGAAGTTTCTCTAAGTTTTCTACGATGAGTGGTAAGCATGAGAGACTACTGAGATTCTTATAGAGCACATAAAATCCGCCATAAGGGGAATTCATGCCATGCATGGCACAACTATGTCCCTCGCTACCAATAGATTGGCAACAGCCGAAGCCGATTTCTGCACCAAGAATAAAACCTGTGAGATCTTTGGGTAATAATTTTTTTAGATAGTAGCGAGAGACCGTTGCATCTTTTTGAGAGGGTATCTTGAGTTCAGACCCTTGAATATGAATGTCAGGTAAATGATCTTTGGCCTTTGGGTGGTAATTAGTTAATGCCGCATTAAATCCTGCTTCAGATACTTGATACTGTTTAGCGATTGTCGCCAACAGCATGTTTTCTTCTTCTCTTCCATAGTGAATATGTTTTGCGACACCCTCAATCTCTTGAAGACTTTGTGGTGGGCGCTTAAGAAGTAGTTCGACCCGAGGGGCGAAAGATAAATATTTTGTTAGCGCAGGACCATGTTCTACTGCTAGGGCAGCCCACGTTTTTTTGCACCAATTGGGTGAGGGCGGCAAATTAAATAAGATTAAATCATGAATGGGTTGTAAGCTAGTTAAGTCTCGATATTTTGTGATGAAAGCAATAGCTTGATCGCAAGATTCGAACAGCGTGGATAGTTTGTGCGCGGCGCTTCCTAATAAATATGCCGGATCATCCAGGGCTTCGCCAAAACCATAATCCACATATTCCCCATCAACAAAAAATTCAGCTTCCTTTTCAATGAGGTATGCTTTTACCGCTTGATAAACATCTGGGGCGCAATGTTCAGGGAGTGATTCACTGAATAGCTCAGACTTTTCAAAGATAATCGCATAATCTTTCACGTTGTTACCCAAAAAATCCCGCGTATTAAAGTCAAAGTGATGTTTTATTAAGATGTTGATGAGTGCTTCAGAAAGATTTTTTGCAATCCAGCGTCGTTGTTTAGGGGTTGTGATGAGTGTTGCGGCTGTTGCCATGTTTCCAAATTGTTTTTCTGCATACGTGAGTAACCAATCAAGTTGTTCAAGAACATTGGCTTCTATTGCTGTGTTAATCAAACCTTTTAATAGATTTAAGCGGAGTTTTCCACCGCGGGAAACCATGGTGTCCAAGACATCGACAGGATAATTCTTTTTTAATGCGGCATGCAAAGTATATTCGTCGACTAATACGTCAGGATATTGATGGAGAAAATGTACGATGAGGTGATGATCAGCGAAGGTGTCGGTCAGGTGCATAAAGTGTTTGGTTTTTCCCTTACCGATTATACTATTTAAAACAGAAGGTAGCTCTCTTTCAACAACAAAATTTTCTTGAGTCAGTGGTGCCAGCGGGGAAAAACCGTTTGAAACCAAACAATCAAACATGGCGATGGCTTGGACATGATACTCTGGTTTGTATATCTCTGTGAGTAAAGAAAATAGGTTATCGTTTCTTAGCAGTGTGTCACGGTATTCACTATCTAAAAGCAATGTCACCATGGCCACTTGATAATGCTGAATGGCATGCTCTAACGCATTTGTTTTCCCATTGGGGACCATATTATCGACAGGTAGTTGTTTCATTCTGATGATGGCAGCGATAATATTGACACGATTATAATGCATTGCGCTGAAACTAGTCTCTCTAACACTATGATCGCCAGCTGTATCAGTATCAACTAATACCCCCGCACGGATAAGCTTAGCAGGACGATCTTCAGAAAATACAGGCGATGTTTTTTTTCCATTGGGGTGGAGCGAGCGAACAAAAGGGAACAACTGTATCTTTCGTAAGTCTTCTGGTGTTAATGCTGCAATACACCAATTAACTAAATTATCGAGCAAGTGGGCAAGTGGCGCTTGTTGTTCAGGGTTTTCAGCAGCGACGTCTACCCGAGTAGAAAGACTACGCAATAAGAGATGAAAACATTCTAAGAAATTAGATTTTTCTGCTTTCACGAGCGTTGAAAATAACGGAGAATCCTGGGTCTCCAAGGAAAATAACAGTAATGTATTGAGTAAACCATCTTCTGATAGTGCGCTGGGATCATCATGGATCAGTTTTGTCATGAAGCGACAGTAAAACTCACGCCACTCTTCGGGGGCACATGCCAGATTCGTTGGCTGATTATCATAAGCTTCCAGGTAAACTTGTTCTTTCAACGTAGCGAAAGAAAGCGTGTTAGGCATTAGCGAGTCTTGGATATCCTCAGGGAAAACAATTTGTTTTTCCACACCTAAATACCATAACCCTAGGTAGGGAGTAGTTTGTTCAAAGTGCTGTGCTAATAGCCGATATAATTCAAAGTGCTGTAGCTCAAGTGCTAAAAACAAAAGTGATTGCAATTCATCACGCGTCCGGCCGTTTTGTTTTAGACGTGCTGAGAATCGTTGGCAAGATTTTTTCACTTGTTCAATATTATTATGAACAACAAGGGAACGTAATGCTGCGATCGGCATAGAAAATGAATACGTATTATCCTCACTCTCATCTTCCTCAGGGATTTCCGCCATCACCCTATCAAACAAAGCATCGTTTTGATAACGTGTAGCAATTACTAATAAACTAGCATAGATGCTTTGCTTGTTATATTTATCTAGCAGTGGATCGTGAAGCGCACCAGCATTAAGCAGCTTCATCGCAAGTTGATCATAGGGGGTAAGTGCTTGTTCCGTTTTATTTCGACTAGAATAACTACCAGAAACAAATGGACTGATCACGGAAAGTAATAAATTACTTTGTTGTAAGGGTGTGATCTCTTCATCATCTGAATCGACTTCTTCTGGATTGACTGGGATAGGGGGCGGGACTAATACAAAGCCGCTGTTTTCTATTGCCGCTAACATGCTAAGCATGTCAGATTCTTCAGTGTTTTGTAGCATGAGGTGAACAGGGGTTCGGGCAGTATGGTCCATCATTGAAAAATCAAAATTCTGCGCAAGCAATGCTTGAACAAGTGCTAAGCTTAAATGTTTCATTTGTTCAAAATGAGTGTAGCTAGATGTAGGAAGCATCCCACGCTCAATCAAGTTGATCAGAAAGTCATGATGTGCGTTTGACCTGTGATAATAGCTAAGGGTATTGTTCAGCATTTGCTGCAGATTTTCTTGTGACATCAATAGCCCCAAGCCTTCCAGACGTTGTATTAATGCTAAGTTACCTAAATGAATAGCATGGTCCATCGCAGATTGACCACGGGCATCTACCAGACCATTCACTAGCGCGCCATGATCAAGCAGGAAGTTCACGGCGATTAAGTGATTGGTCTGTAGGGCTAAAAAAATGGGTGCTTCACCACGGGCATTGACTTGGTTCACGTTTTTTTCAGTGACACAGAGACTGAGTACTTTTTCCCAAGCGAGTTTCTCTTCCTGTGCTTTTTTTTCTGATTCTTCATCGCCTAGTGGCGCGCCCCCTCGACGATTTCCTATATTAATCTGCTGTTGGAACTGTAATGAAAGTAACTGGGGTAGTATATTGTTCCCATCAAATCCAGCTTCGATGAGTAGCGTGAGATCGCTTAAACGTTGAATATGGGAAAGTAGCTCAGCCAAACGTTTTCTGTCGGCAGCAGTACATTGCCCTGCCAGTGTTTTTAGTAGCGATTGATTATTGTGTTGTAGCGCAATATCTCTCAGCAGTAGAAAATGCGGGAAACGTTCGCTTTGTGCTTTGTAAAACAGAAGGATGTATAGGCTATCAATAAAACAGGAGTCAACACTGATTCTGACAAGTGTCGGGTGCTCTTTGGCCGTCTGAATTTGTTTATCAAGATCCTCAATAATATTTTCTAGTGTTCTATCATCTTCTTCTTTCTCTCTTTCTCCTGATAACTGTTGTTGATTATATGTTTTTTCAGATTCTAAGTGTTCATGCCGATACCTTATGTGTTCAGAGAGAAAAGCATCAACAACTGTTTTAGTGCCCTGTTGTGTCTGAGGGTCGGCTTTGGCATTTAACAAAGCGATCAGTATTTGTCGCAGAACTTCTTGTTGCGCGTTGCTTTTATACCTCTGAAGCGCAATCATCAGGGCTGTTTTGCCATTATTTTTTCGGCTGTGATGTATATCGGGTGATTCATCTGGATTATCACAGATTCCATTCACATCATCAGATGTTTGTAGAATGAGTTTGACGGGTTTCAGTTTTCCTGCACGTACGGCGTCATGTAATCGGGCCATGATGATGGGGTATCCATGTTATTGGTAGAATGTTCGGATGATAACAAGCTTGTGAAGGAATTCAATTGCTGTTTGTGACTACAACGGTCATCCCGCGCTTGACGTGGGACCTCCTGCAGCCTCTAGTTTGCTGGTTAGGGCCTTACAACCACCAAGATCACAATCACAACTAATAACAGCGAAGGAACTTC
Source organism: marine bacterium B5-7 (assembly GCA_021604705.1). Taxonomy (NCBI): domain Bacteria; kingdom Pseudomonadati; phylum Pseudomonadota; class Gammaproteobacteria; species marine bacterium B5-7. The sequence goes on from BQJM01000021.1 coordinate 10,961, forward strand.
ATTAAAAATACGATAGAAGCGATGCGTATGCACATTACGATTGTGCTTAAACTGATGTACGTACCTGCCACAAAGGAGGTGATAAATAATTAATAGTCCCACACACGCTAGCTTCCAGCGCATCCAAGGTGCAGAAAAATAATAAGAAAAGTTCATCGACATTAACCCAGCGCCAAGCAGTACCGTCGCAATGGCGGAAGGCGTCATGATGTAATGATACAAACGTTTTTCCATTATTTTAAAGCGAGCAATGCTGATCGCATCAACAGTGTCTGCATGATAGACAAACAAGCGCGGTAAATAAAACAAGCCTGCAAACCAACAGATCACCGCAATCACATGAAACGCTTTAAGCCATAAAAACATGGTTAACCTCGAAGTTTAGTCCGCCCGTAAACACTGAATAGGATCGAGTTTCGCTGCCCGATGGGCAGGATAATAACCGAAAAACAAACCTGTTAATACGGATACGGAAAAACCAATGACCATAGGTATCCAGTAAATAGCGAAAGGCCAATGTGCGGTTTCTGCAATAATATAAGAGGCAATGACACCAATTAACACACCACAAAATCCACCGACTAAACTAAGGGCAATCGCCTCAATTAAGAAAAGCAGCTGAATATCACGACGGGTTGCACCAATGGCCAAACGAATACCGATTTCTCGTTTTCGCTCAGCCACAGAAACCAGCATAATATTCATTACACCAATACCACCCACTAACAAAGAAATACTACCAATGAGTGCCAATAAGAGGGTGTAAATCTGACTTTGTTTTTTCATACTATCAATTAACTGTTTTGCACTGCGAAAAAATAATTGATAACCGGCTGTGTGTTTTTCAATGTACTGTCTTAATTGTCCTTCTACCTGCTCAATAGGGCTGTTGGACTTTAGTTGCATGACCATGCTGGCAATTTGTGAATATTTATTTAGCGTAGTCGCGGTATGAATGGGCATGAGAATAGCGCTATTTAAATTTTGGTTAAAGAAGCTATTGCTTGGGGTATCTGCTAATACACCAACGATCGTAAAAATATTGTGATTGATTTGAATTTCTTGTCCGACGAGTTTGATCATCGAATTAGGCGGCCGAAGTTGTTGCGCGATCTGTTTGCCAATGACAACCAAATAACTATATCCATCTAAAGGGGAAATAAAACGTCCTTCACTAAGATGAAGTTTCAGAATGTGTTTTAAACTGTTTGTTACACCGATCAGAGGTGAGTGTAATACTTTTCCATGCGCAGTCACTGTGCCAAAGGTTTGAATGTAGGGCGCGACGTGTGTGACCTTATGTGTAAAGTTGGGAATATGCAAAGCACTCTCAATGGACAAGGGTTTTTCTCGCGTGTGAGCGCCACCTTGATGCTTTGGAAATAAATTGACAGACATTAAATCTGTACCCAAGGTCTTAAATTGTGCCAAGGCTTTTTGTGTGGCCATTTCACCACAGTTAACCATCGCAACCACAGAGGCGGTGCCAATTAAAATACCGAGGGTTGCTAACAGTGCGCGCAGTTTCGTTGAAAATAAGTTGCTGAGTGCGTCTTTGAGATAGCGTTTGAGCATCACGCGTCCTCCCGCAGTTCACCATCATTTATACGAATGGTGCGTTGGCACTGTGCGGCAATGTCAGCATCATGGGTGATAATGATAATGGTTTTCTTCTGTTCTTTACTTAATTGCTTGAGTAGGTCCATGATCATTTGACCTGTTTGGCTATCTAATGCGCCTGTTGGCTCATCAGCAAGAATAATCGGCGGATCGCCGGCTAGTGCTCGGGCAATGGCGACTCGCTGTTGTTGTCCACCGGACAACTCAGAAGGTTTTTTATGGGGATGCTCACTTAAACCAAGTACACCTAGCATTTTTAATGCTTTTTCTTCGGCTTCATCCTCGGGCATACCACGGTAACCTAAAGGAAGACAAACATTTTGTAGCAAGCTCAATCGAGGCAGTAAATTAAATTGCTGAAAGATAAAGCCAATGTGTTGATTACGTAAATGTGATTTCTCATCATCGGATAGCTGCGCAACAGGCTTAGACAAAAGATAGTATTCGCCAGAGGTGGGCCTGTCGAGTAAGCCAAGAATATTCATTAAGGTACTTTTTCCTGCACCGGAAGGACCCATGATAGCTAACATGTCGCCATCGTTAATGGTTAGATCCACAGACTTTAATACAGGAATGATTTGATCGCCTTGCTGATATTGGCGACAAATGTTTTTTAGCTCAATGAGTGATGACAATGTGATCTCCGGGTTTTAATCCATCAGTAATAATCACGGTGTTTTCTTGTGTGTTGCCGGTCTTCACCGATATTTTTTTCGTTGAACCATCTGCTTGACGTAAGGTAATGGATGGCTTTCCGTTATTCATGGTAACAGCGGATAATGGCACCTCAATCGTTTTGGATGCATCGATATTAACATTTACTTTCGCTGTCATACCAACATGAATTTTTTCCAGGGCATGGGGTGGTAATTTCTTCACGGTAACTAACACAGGGAAGACAGGTAAACCACTGCCGCTATCTTGGTGGGCTTGGTGAGAGACACTGCTTACCTTGCCATGCAAAATAATCCCTGGGAAGGCGACACTGTCGATCGTGACAGTTTGTCCGACCTTAATACCATCCACATGCATTTCATCCACATCCAGTGACAACTGTATGCCTTGCATGTCACCAATAGCCAGTAATGCTTGGTTCTTTTTAATTTGGCTGCCAGAAACCAAGGCGGCTTCTAGTTGCGTGCTGTTAGCTTTTGTTGGGAGTAGTGCGATGCCTGGGCGGCTTGCATGAATTTTTAATGTGTCTGCTTTCGCAGTTAACACTTTATAAACCGCATCTTGATTGGTTACATCAAGTTTCTGAACTGTTTTAAAGTTTAAACCCACGGTTACCAAAACATCTTCTAACTTCCATTTGGATTGAAGAAAAGAAAGGTAAGCATTGTTGTAACTACTTTGTTCTGAACGAAAATCGTTTTCAGGGACGATGCCTGCTTTTCGTAATGCTTTTGTTCCTTTAAATTTTTGTTGTTCATTGAGCCAAGCAGATTTCTTAGAAATGAAATCGGTAATCGCTGACTGATAATTTTTTTCAAGCGTGTCGGATTGTAGGGCTAATAAGACTTCTTTGTCTTTAATCATTTCACCATAATGAAAGTGCATCGATTTCACGGTGCCATCAACAGGGCTTGGGATATTTTCAATTGAGAGTGGCGCAACCGTGGAGCTAAAACTTAAGTGTTTTGCATCTTGGGCATATTGCACCACAAAGTCTGCATGAGAAGCTGTTTTTTTGTGTGTGGATTTTTTATCACTACAAGCACTTAGCGCTAATGTGAGTGACAGTAGTATGGATGTCGTTAGTCGCAGCTGCATGACCCTTTTCCTATGGCGGCTAAATGGCAATGTTTAATTGCCAGGTTTGTAAAGTGGTACCTAATAGTGCATCAAAATTCGCAAAGTCTGTCATAAAGCCTATTTCATTGGATACCAAAGTCAAGTTTGCTTGGGTTAAATCTGATGCTTTTGAAGTAAGCTCGAAAGTGGTACTGCGGCCGACAGAAACTTTTTTCTTAATCGCTTCATAACTTTTCTTTGCATAAACCAAGCGCCGTTTAGCGAGTTTAATTTGTTCACGGTCGGAGTTTAATTGTCGCAAGCTATTAATGACTTGTGTCTGCAAACTCCAACGAGACTGTTTCACACTGATTTGTTGTTTACCGACAGTAATACGTGCATTGGCAATGGCTTGTTTAATGCTGAAGTTGTCAATAGGAATATCGAGTGTTAGTGCAACTTGTTCTTCTGTGTTTGAACCATTCGTCAAGCTGCGTAATCCTGCATTACGGCCATCACTCGCGCCGCCGCCGTAGGTAGATTGCGCGGAAAGATCTAATTTCCAGCGGCCATCATCTTCTGCTTGCGCCAAACTGATTTCATTAATCCCCAATGTAATTAATGCTTGTTGATAAGAAATGTTATGTGATTTCGCCACATGCTGACTTTTTAATAAAGTAGGTATCTGGTAGTGGGTGAGATCTAATGTATCGTCGATAGAAATTTTTGCATTAGGATCTAAGCCAAGATCCGTTAATAATTTTTGACGGTCGCTATCTTCGGTGTTTTTTGCAGACACTAAAGCGAGTTTGTCTTGAAACAAGGTCGTTTGAATATCCGACAAGTCAGACGGTGCACTCACACCGGCTTTAATCTTTGCCTTGAAGGCATTTAGGTTATCTTGATCTTTGCTCACCGCTTGTTGCTGAATGACGAGATTACGTTTGTCTTTAATCAGTGAAAGATAGTCGGTAATAATGGTATTCACTTGTGAGATGATGGTGTTCTTAAAACTTAAGCGATTGTTTAACTCGGTTGCCTCTGCTTTATTGAGTGCTGCCAACACAATTTTTTTACCAAAGCCGCGCATCAAAGGTTGTGTTACTTTTAAAGTGACGGCGGGGTTATAGCTATCTGTTGCATCGTCACGGTTGGTGTAGGTGTTATCCATACTTAAGGTGAACCCTGTGCCTAGCGCCGTATCTAATGTTGCCTTTGGTGTTAATGTGCTTGCCCAGGAGAGGGAGTGTGGACCGCTGTTTGAGACCGCGTTAGTCATGCTGGAGGTACCAGCTAAGCTGTATTGCGGCACAAATTGATTGTGTGCTTCGGCCAGGGAAAATTTATCAGTGACGCGTTGCAGCTCTGCGCTACGAATCGCAAGGTTCATACGGACACCAAGCAAAATGGCTTCATGTAAAGACATATGCAGGTTAACGGGTGTTGCCAGCACAAGAGAGGGCAAAATACACAGAAGTGCAGCAATAGGGCGTTGTAGAGTTTTCATCTTTACTATCATACCAAAAACCTGTGACTTTGCACCTAATCAGTAAGCAACGTATACTCGATGCCAACAAGATGGACCGCTACCCTGATGAAGAAAATCGGAAAAATTTTCATCGTTTTTTTTGCGATAAGCTGCCTGCTACTTGGCGGGCTACGCTTGTTGGCGCCACAATTGCGCTTACATCGTGAAAATGTCGCACAGTTGTTATCTCGCATTGTCCAGCATCCCGTTGAAATTGGTGACTTACATGCCAGTTGGGTCGGCGTGTTGCCCGAACTCAACATTGAGCGTGTCAAGGTTTTATCCACGGTAAGCCGGCAAACGGTGCTACGTATTGCATCGATTCATTTGGTGCCTGATATTTTTCAGTCGATTTGGCAATGGCACTTTGTACCAAAGACTTTAGTGGTTCGAGGTGTCGATATTGGATTGCAGCGCACGCCGGATGGTCACTTTGTTTTTTTGGATAAAAAAGCGAAGCCTCCTCACGTGGATACCGCACATGTACAGCGGGTGACATTGGCTTTATTGGGGCAGGGGCATTTTGTTTTGCGTGATGCCCATGTACACTGGTTACGAAAATCGGGTGAAGTCATCACAGCAGGTCCGATTGATGTGGATGTGATAAATCATAAAAACAAACATCATGTGGTGCTCGCGTATAGTAAACAAATTGTGGATTTTCACTTTAACCAAAACTTGCAAGAGGTGCGCATTCCTCGGTTATCATTAAAAAATATACAACCACTCTTATTATTATCATTGCCCGGAAAGTGGCAGACTGTGATTAAAAAATTAAACCCGCGTGGCGATCTGAATAATGTATTGATTAGGCATACGGGCACCTGGGAAGCATGGTCGCGTGCTTATCTTGTTAAAGCAAACTTGTCGCACATTGCTTGGTCGGCTTACCAACATTTCCCAGGTTTTGCTCATCTAGATGCGCATGTATTACTTCGTCCAACACAAGGACGTTTCCGTATGGATTCACACAATGCAAGTATTCAACTTCCAGGATTTAAACATCCATTGATGCTTAGCGATTTCACCGGCCTGTTAAATTGGCGTGAAACAGACAAGGGATGGCAAGTTTCCTCGCCAGCGATACGAGTTAAAAATGCAGAAGGTGAGCTTGTCTCTACATTAGATTTGGAATTTCCCTATAAAAGTAGTCCTACGATTAATTTCTGGAGTGCCGGCGTTTTTCATGATACACGTCGCATTGCTTACTATTACCCTGAGCTTGTCATGGCATCACCTTTGCTAGATTGGTTAAACACCGCGATTGGTCCTAGTGATTGGGTCGATGTGGGTATGCACTTGCAAGGGCCGCTCAATAAATTTCCTTTTGATCATGGAGAAGGTGAAAGCCGTATCCTTGGGCATATTCATGGTGCAAGCTTGAAATATGCACCCGATTGGCCAGCGATTAATGATCTTAATGCGACATTAATGTTTGATAAGCGTCACATGACTATTACCAGTGATCATGGCAATATTTTAGGAACGCATTTGGCGCATGCTGATGTGCAATTAAAACATTTGGGAGAAGATAAACCGCTTGACTTGCAAGTGAAAGGCATCGTTGATGGTGATTTAACGCAAGCATGGCAATTTGTGCAAAAGAGTCCTGTTAAAACAATCTTAGGTGGTAAGAAAAGTTTAACATTATTTAAACCGGAGGGTGCATATGCTTTGCAGTTAGGGTTATCGATTCCACTATCTAAGCCTGAAAACACAGCCGTGAATGGCGATTTATCTTTGCTTAACGCGCAATTGGCGGTACCTACTTGGCGTATCGTCGTCAATAAACTACTGGGACATGTACATTTTTCTGAACATGGTGTGCAGGCGGAGCATGTTCACGGCATCCTAGATGGGCACCCTTTATTTGCTCGAGTAGAAACAGAAAAAGCAGGCACATCCAAACAAAAAATTGTCGCTACTTTACGGGGACACATGGATGTTGCGAAATTAGCTACACGTTATCACACAGATTTACAACATGTTTTTTCAGGTGGTACGGATTACAAGCTCACGTTGAAGTTGATGAATCAACAAATGCCGAATCAATATAACGAAGCGATTTTCACTTCAAACCTGCGGGGCTTGGCGATGCACTTACCCTCACCATTAGAAAAGCCAGCTTCGATCTCAAGACAATGTGAAATACATGCAAAATTTTCTAACCATAAACCTTTAAATTTGAGTTGGGATTACGCACACTTTTTAAAAGGTATTGTGCAATTTCACCATGAGGGGTCGCAGCTGAGCTTTGATCGGGGTGATGTTGTACTTGGACACCCTAGAGCAGTATTGCCTAAAAAATCAGGCCTACGATTTTTAGCCGATACTAAGCGCCTGCAAACAGCGGGCTGGTTACACATGCCGACAAATCACCCCTTAGATTTACATTTCAGTAAGCTATATATCTCGCCAAAATCCACGGGAAAAAATACACACTTAACGCATCCACCTAAGTTGCCTGCGATGCAAATACGTATTGATGATTTACGTTATCAAGGGCGACAGCTTGGTCATGTATTAGCAAAAATTAAACCGGTTAAATCAGGCATAAAAATTAATCCCTTGCGATTACAGTCGCCGCTGTATGATTTGCATGCGCAAGCACAGTGGACACAGAAACCTCATCAAACACAATTTAAAGGCACGCTTGATACGCAAGATTTAGGTAAGATGCTGTTAGATGAAGACTTGTATGACAATATTCGTGGTTCTTCGGGGCGTGCAAAATTCAATTTAGCATGGCCGGGATCGCCACTGGATCTCGACAAGGTTCGTATGTCTGGCTACTTAAATTTAGATTTCTTAAAAGGACGTATTGTTGGTTTAAGCAAGAAAACAAACCAACAATTGGGCTTGGGAAAAATTCTAAATTTGTTAAGTTTGCAAACGTTGCCACAACGATTGTCGCTTAACTTTTCTGATGTCACAGAAAAAGGCTATGACTTTGACAAGCTGAAAGGTGATTTAGATTTTCAGCATGGCGTGATTAGTACGAAAAATACGTTTGTTGATGGGCCGGTCGCTTTTGTGGGCTTGTCCGGTAAGATTGATATGGGCCATAAGCAATTTGATTTGTTGATGAAAGTTATTCCCTATATCACGTCCAGTATTCCCTTGGTTGCGACCATTGCGGGCGGCCCTGTCGCAGGTGCCGTGGCTTGGGTTGCCAATAAAGTCTTCAGTCATCAGATTCATGATATTACGGCACATGTTTACAAAGTGTCGGGACCATGGGATCATCCTGGCTTCAAACAAGTTTCCGCAAAACAATACACAGGTCGCCATGACGCTTATCAAGCAAGTTGAACATCATCTGCTACAGCCCGCAGCCTTACAATTACCCCATTTAGAATCGGTTTTAGGGCGGGTGTTGCGCACACAAATTGATGCCGCTGATTTATATTTTCAAGCCAGCTGGCATGAATCTTGGTCTTTAGAAGATGGCAAAGTGAAAGATGGTAGCTATCATGCTGATCGCGGGGTCGGTGTTCGCGTCATGAGCGGTGAAAAAACAGGTTTCTCTTATGCCAACGATATTGATTTAAGCGCGTTGGAATCGGCGGCGACTTCAGCGTGTCAAATTGCGCGGGCAGGACAAGCTGGCACCTTGCCGGTTTGGCGACAACAATTACCCACACCGTTATATCCTAGCAATAATCCATTAGACAGCTTAAGTACAACAGATAAAATTGCATGGTTAGAACAAGTCGATCGCGAAGCGCATGCGCTTGACCCGCGGGTGCAGCAGGTCATGGCTAGTTTGTCTGGCAGTTATGAAATGGTGCTGGTACTGGCCGCTGATGGTACGTATGCCGCAGATATTCGTCCTTTGGTTCGTTTTGATGTGCGGGTGATTGTCGCAAGTGGTGAGAAGCGCGAAAGTGGTTTTTCTGGTGGCGGTGGTCGTGGCGATTATCAGGTGTTAACGGCGGAGGCACGTCAGCGCTATACACAAGACGCGGTGCGCCAAGCCTTAGTCAATCTCGATGCGCGACCTGCACCAGCAGGTGTAATGCCTGTGGTTTTAGGGTGTGGTTGGCCGGGCGTTTTGTTACATGAAGCAGTCGGACATGGTTTGGAAGGTGATTTCAACCGGAAGAAAAGTTCAGCCTTTCACGATCGTGTCGGGCAACGGGTTGCTGCACCGAATGTGACGGTCGTCGATGATGCTACGATGCCGGGTCGTCGAGGTTCTTTGACGATTGATGATGAGGGTGTTGCTGCGCAGTGCACCACCTTAATTGAGAACGGTATTTTAAAAGGGTTCATGCAAGATAAACAGAATGCCCGTTTGATGGGCCAAGCTTCAACAGGTAATGGTCGCCGAGAGTCTTTTGCACATTTACCCATGCCGCGCATGACAAATACGTATATGTTGCCTGGCGCGTATGAGCCAGAAGAAATTATTGCTTCCGTGAAAGATGGTATTTATGCGGTGAATTTTGCGGGTGGTCAAGTGGATATTACCTCGGGTAAGTTTGTTTTTTCTGCCAGTGAAGCGTACAAAATTGAAAATGGTAAAGTGACTTATCCGATTAAAGGTGCCACATTGATTGGCAACGGACCGGATGTGTTAAACAAAGTTTCTTTGGTCGGTAATAACCTCGAACTTGATTCGGGCATTGGCGTATGTGGAAAGGATGGTCAAAGCGTGCCTGTTGGTGTGGGTATGCCGACGATACGCATTGACGAACTCACGGTCGGCGGTACTGCTATATAGCGCTTTATCTATCTTTTAGGTCAATTTCCTACACGAAAATAGGCGAATTGCTTACATATCTCTTGGCACTTAAGCGGTTAAAATAGTTATCCACTGCGTGGTTTCACAAGGAAGTTGATATGCCGCAATCTCCCGCTGCTTCTGATTCGATTACTATTGATCAAGCTGATTTATTTAGTTTGCCAGGCAATGCGCCCCTGACAGAACAATTCCGGTGTCTGTCACAACAAGTTGCAGATTTTATTGTCTTGCAAGAAAATGCGACGATGCGTGCAGCAGAGCAAGATCAATTGCGCGAAACACGTCTTGCATCTTATCAACAAAGTGTGGATCAACAATTTCGTGATATGCAGTTGGTGATGAATGAATTGCAGGAACTGATGACCTCTGTCGGCGTTGCACGGTTTCGTGTGGCGGCAGAAGAGTTGCTGACCATGGGACAAACACATTTAGAGAAGATGCAGACCGAAGTGGAAGCCTTTCGTGGCATTGCCGATCAATCTAGCCAACAGTTGCAAACTATTTCTCAGAAAGCAGATGCGCGCGTGAGTAATTTAGTTCGTGGTGTCCGTCTAGATTATTTTAAGACGATTGTTGATGAAGGCTGTACACGTGTGGAAACAAAGCAAACGACGATGATGGATAAACTAAAGCAAATGACCCATTGGTTTCAATGGCAAAGCCTAGCGATTGCTTTGGGCACAGGGCTAATGATTACGCTGGTCATGGGGTATTTCATCAGTGATCGTATGCCATGGGAATCACACAAAATGATTGCATCGGAACGTTCTGCAGGCCATGCACTCATTGCGGCTTGGCCAAAACTCTCTGACAAAGAACGCACCGATATCCGCCGCTATGGGCAAGCTTAGCCTAAGTTTGTTACACGCAATGGGCGCGTTCACAGCGGCTTCTAGGTTAATCACTGATAGAATTTCCCAGCCTTCATATGATAGCCTTTTTCCTGATGTGGTTTCAGTGATGGTTAAAAATGGATATCGGTCAACTTTGTACCTTAGGAGAAAGTAAGACGCTTGAGTATAAGCGCAATACAGATTCTTTGGTATCTATTCTTAAATCAATCATTGCATTTGCTAATACAGCAGGTGGCACAGTTTTAATTGGCATCGATGATGATGGAAGCGTTGTTGGTGTCGATGAGCCAGGAAAAATTCAAGAACAACTCGCTAACTCGATAGCTAATCGGATTAAGCCTCAATTGGTACCAGATATGCATGCTTTTTTTCACGAAGAGAAAACGGTTATTGCGATTCAGGTTGAAACTTTACACGGTGCGTATTATCTTGGTGATAGGGGTGAAGAAAAAGGTGTCTATGTTCGGATTGGCAATTCAAACCATTTAGCAGGGATAGAGATGATTAGAGAATTACATCGTTCTGTAGAAATTGATTCGTTTGATAGACAGTGTTGCTTCAATTCGACAGAACAGGACCTAGATAAAATACGGATCAGTGAGGTTTTTTCTTCTCACACTGAGTCGATAGAAAAAGAAAAGTTATATAATCTTGGCATTATAATCAAGAGCAAAAAACAATGGGTCGCGACAAATGGTGGCATCATTCTTTTTGGTTTTCCTGAAGTAAGGCAGCGACAATTCCCCTATGCAGAAGTTCGATGTGCGCGATTTTCTGGAAAAACACGCGCCGAATTTTTAGATCGCTTAAGCCTCACTGGCGGTATTCTTTCTGCAGTCGATGAAGTCCCTAATTTTATTCGACGCAATACAAAGATGGCAGGAAAATTTGGTAGCATGGTCCGAAAGGATATTGCTGAATATCCTACAGAAGGGATTAGAGAAGCACTTGTGAATGCATTAGTTCATGCTAATTATGAGATATCAGGTAGTCGAGTATTTATTGGGATTTATGATGATCGTCTAGAGATACAAAACCCTGGTGTGATGTTACCCGGTATGAGCATCGAACAATTTAAAGAAGGTGTGAGTCGAATTCGTAACCCGGTTATTGCGCGTGTGTTTTCAGCCTTAGGTTTAGTTGAAGAGTGGGGGAGTGGTTATAAACGTATTGTCGCATCTTGCCAAAAAGGTGGCTATCCCTTGCCGAAATGGGAGGAATTTGGCACGGCATTGCGTGTTACTTTTTATCCCCATCCTGATACTGTTCAACTCAGTCATAAAAGTGGCACCCAGTTGGCACCCAGTCCAGCATCAGGTTGTGGAGAGTTTAAGGTAGACGCGGAGGCTCGGCGTATTTTGAGATTTTGCCGTCATCCTAAAGCATTTCATCTTATCAAGGCGCATATGGGTTGGCATGATCGAACAAAATTCAGGAGACGTTTCATTCGACCCTTATTAGATTTGAATTTGATTCGTGAAACCATACCATGTAAACCGACTAGTTCGAAGCAGCAATACATTATTACTGACAAAGGTCGAGCCGTATTGCGTGTACCCTATCATGACAACTAGCCCCCCTTATGCTAAGCTGCGCGCATGTTAAATTCGACCGATGCTAATACAGCGATTCAAAGTGCCTTGCACTTTGCTAAGGCGCATGGTGCTGAACAAGCGACCATGTCACTCTCAGCCTCTACGGGCTTTACACTGAGTGTGCGTGAAGGGGATGTTGAATCCTTAGAACACCAACAAGATACTTTATTCGGTGTGACGGCCTATGTAGGACAGCAGCGTGGCCATGCGAGCACGACGGATGTTAGTGAAGCAGAAATTCATAAGGCGATTGAAGCGGCAATCACCCTGGCAAAAGTAACGGCACCTGATCCTCATTCTGGTTTACCTGAAAAAGAAAACCTAGCATTTGATTATACTGATTTAGATCTCGATCATCCTTGGGCTATTCAGCCTGAGCAAGCCATACAAGATTTACAGCGCTGTGAAAAAGCGGCGTTGGCCGTTGATTCACGTTTGAAAACGGAATCGATGGCCTTACATACGGCCAGCGGCTACCGTGTTTTAGCCAATACACAAAATTTTTGCGGCACAGTGCATAGCAGCGATCACAGTGTATCGTGCAGCTTGATAGCAGAAGATAAGCAAGGGATGCAGCGTGATGGCGAGTATTCACTTGCCCGTAATGCTGCGGATTTATGGACAATGGAAGCCTTAGCAAAAGCATCGGCTGATCGTTGTTTGTCTCGTTTGGATGCACGCAGCTTAGCGACAGAAAAAGTGCCTGTCTTATTTAATCCACAAACAGCACGGAGTTTATGGCGACATTTTATTGGTGCGATCAGTGGGCGCGCATTGTATCGTCAATCTTCTTTTTTGTTGGATACTTTAGATAAAAAATTATTTCCAGATTTCATTCAAATGATTGAGCAGCCTTATTTGCAAGGTGCGATTGGTAGCGCACCGTTTGACGATGAAGGTTGTCGTGCTGATCCTCGTGCCATTGTTGATTCAGGTGTGTTACAACGTTACATCCTGAGCACTTATGCGGGACGTCGTTTAAATTTACCCTCAACAGGGAATGCGGGTGGGGTACGTAATTTAACGATCCAATCGCGCATGGATAAACTTGATGATGTGGTGCAATCGATCGATCGCGGTTTGCTGGTGACTGAGCTTATGGGGCAGGGCGTGGATTTAACGAATGGTAATTATTCTCGGGGCGCGGCAGGTTTTTGGATTGAGCATGGGAAAATACAATTTCCCGTACATGAAATGACAATTGCTGGCAATTTGAAAGCGATGTTCCAGGATATACGTGCGGTGTGTGATGATGTTGATTACCGTGGTAATTGCCGCACCGGTTCTGTACTTATTGATGGCTTGACCATGGCAGGGCAAGCATGAAGTCTAGCATAGAAAATAAATTACAACAGATGGTTGAGCGCCACGAAGAAGTGGGGCATATGCTTGCTGATCCTGATGTGATGAGCGATACGCAGCGTTATCAGGCCTTATCAAAAGAATACGCTAAGCTGGAACCGATTTCCCAACAGTACACGGCCTATCAAGTGGCGGTGTCGGATGCGGAACAAGCAAAAACAATGATTGCAGAAGAAAGCGATGCTGAAATGAAAGCCTTGGCAGAAGAATCATTACAAGAAGCGAAAAGCACACAGAAAGAATTAACTGAGCGCTTACAACTTTTATTGTTGCCACAAGATCCCAATGATGAGCGTAATATTTTTGTGGAAATCCGCGGTGGTGCGGGTGGTGATGAGGCGGCGATTTTTGCTGGGGATTTATTTCGGATGTACTCTCGTTACGCAGAGTCTCAGGGTTGGCGTGTAGAAACCATCACTGAAAGCTTTGGTGAACATGGTGGTTATAAAGAGGTGATTGCACGCATCATGGGTACGGATGTGTATGCGAAATTAAAATTTGAATCTGGTGCTCATCGCGTACAGCGTGTACCAGAAACTGAATCGCAAGGGCGTGTGCATACGTCCACATGTACCGTGGCAATTTTACCGGAAGTGGACGCAGTCGATAACATTGATATTAATCCCAGTGATTTAAGAATCGATACTTACCGTGCCTCGGGTGCGGGTGGCCAGCACGTGAATAAAACGGAGTCGGCTATTCGTATTACGCACTTACCTTCGGGTTTGGTGGTGGAGTGTCAGGATGAGCGTTCTCAACATAAAAACAAAGCGCGTGCGATGTCCTTGTTACAGTCGCGTTTACTCGCCAAAGTGCAGGGTGAGCAACAGCAAGCACAAGCGGATGAGCGTCGCAATTTAGTGGGTACGGGTGATCGTTCCGAGCGTATTCGCACATATAATTATCCGCAAGGTCGCGTGACGGATCATCGGATTAATTTAACTTTGTATAAACTGAATGAAATTGTTGAGGGTGATTTGAAGCAAGTGGTTGACCCGTTGATTCGTGAGTATCAGGCTGATTTGTTAACGCAGTTAGGGGATTGAGACATACAACAACCCTTGAAGCGCGAGCAGATATTCCATTCAAAAAGACGCAATACTGTCATCCCGCACTTGATGCGGGATCTCCTGCTAGCACTGTAGTACTTTCAGTAGATTCCGGCTCAAGGCCGGAATGACAGTCTTTCCTGTCATCCCACGCTTGACGCGGGATCTCCTTCAGATTCTATCGGGTTTTTTAGCGTCCGAAGGCGTTCCCGGATAAACGCTACGCGCTTTACTGGATTCTTTAGTTTGTTTTTGTTTTAAAACCAATGTTGATTATCATGAATATACAAGAAGCTTTAAAATTAGCAAAAATATTAGCAAACGAAGCCCAGATCCTATTATCGAAGGTCCTCAACGTCGATAAAAGTTATCTGATTGCATGGCCAGAGAAAATGCTGACAGATGCGCAGCTTAAACAGTTTAATGATGATTGTGCCCGCAGAGAAGCAGGCGAACCCATCGCATATATTTTGGGTGAAAAAGAATTTTATTCTTTAAAGCTAAAGGTGACAGCCGATGTTTTAATTCCGCGCCCAGAGACGGAATTACTGGTTGATCTGACGCAAGAGAAACTTAACGATGTCGCAAGCCCACGTGTCTTGGAGTTAGGTACAGGCAGCGGTGCAGTTGCAATTGCTTTAGCGTTTAATCAAGCGAGCTGGGATATCACGGCATTAGATGAGAGCGAAGCAGCATTAGGTGTCGCGCAATATAATGCAAAGCAACATGATTGTACGCAGATTCGCTGGAGGCAAAGTGATTGGTTTGAAGGATTGCAATCAGAAACATTTGATGTGATTGTCTCAAACCCACCTTATATTGATCCAGAAGATCCACATTTAAGTGATGGTGATGTGCGCTTTGAACCAGATACTGCCTTAGTGTCCGCAGAGCAGGGCTATGCAGATTTGAAGCAGATCATTAGCAGTGCCCCAAAATACTTATCCACAGGCGGATGGCTCTTACTCGAGCATGGCTATCAACAGGGACAAAAAGTGCAACATTTGCTGCAAAAAGTGGGCTTTTGTGAGATTTTCACCCAGAATGATTTGGCAGGTCATCCTCGGGTTAGTTATGGTAGATGGTTGCCCTGAGCGCTACGTTGCGAATGACTAGGATATGGCGTATAAAGGCGGGCTTCTGAAGAGAGTATGGATGCGAGAGGAGAGCAGGTATGGCACCCACAGCAAAGAAATCGACGACGAAAAAAAACGCGACTAAGAAATCACCCGCGAAGAAGGCCGTTGCTAAAAAACCAGCAGCGAAAAAAGCGGTTGCAAAAAAGGCACCTGCAAAAAAGGCACCCGCAAAGAAAGCGCCAGCTAAGAAAGCAGTAGCGAAAAAAGCGGCGGTGAAAAAGCCGGCAGCAAAGAAAGCGCCTGCGAAAAAAACCGTAGTAAAAAAACCGGTAGCGAAAAAAACAGCAGCGAAGAAGACTGTTGCAAAAAAAGCACCCGCTAAAAAACCTGTTGCGAAAAAGACGATCGCAAAAAAAGCGCCTGTTAAAAAAGCGCCAGCAAAAACAACAACAAAGAAGGCTCCCGTGAAAAAAACAGTCGTGGCAAAAACGCCAGCTAAAAAGTCCCCAGTTAAAAAGACAGCAGCGAAGAAAGCAGTGCTTGCTAAAGCCCCAGAAAAACCCGCGCCTAAAAAAATTGTGAGCAAAGCGCCAAAAGGTAAAGCCGCTGTTGCGGTGATGAAAGAAGACGAGTTGTTAGAAGATGAGCGTCCCATTCGTAAGAAAGCGGAAGATGCGCTCAAGAATGCAGAAAAACATGAGGGTGCTGGATTCATGGGGATCCCGCCATACAAGCTCAAGAAAAATGAAGAGTTCATGAATGATGAGCAAAAGGCGCACTTTCGTCAGATTTTGACTGTTTGGAAGCAAAGTTTATTAGATGAAGCATCGCGCACAGTAAACTATTTGCAAGATGAAGTGTCTAATCATGCTGATCCTAACGATCGTGCAACGCAGGAAGAAGAATTTAGTTTGGAATTACGTACGCGTGATCGCGAGCGTCGTTTAATTAAGAAAATTGAACAAGCATTACAGAAACTGAACGAGGATGATTACGGTTACTGTGATATGTGTGGCGTTGAGATTGGTGTACGTCGTTTAGAAGCGCGTCCTACAGCAAACTTGTGTATTGATTGTAAAACCACATCGGAGATCCGTGAAAAACAAGGTGTGTTTTAGTGGATGTACTTGAGGCCATCCAAGGTCGTCGTTCTGTGCGTGCATTTTTAGATAAACCTGTTGATAGCGCGATTGTTCAAAATGTTTTAGACACTGCCCGTTGGGCACCATCCAGCACCAATACCCAACCTTGGCGTGTTGCTGTGTTGGGTGCTGACGCTCGTGCCAAATTAACCTCCGCCTATTTAAACGCGATTGATGCGAATGAACCGCTTCGACCGGATTACGCTTTTTATCCTGATGATTGGGAAGATCCTTACAAATCACGTCGCTTTGCCTGTGGTATGGCGCTATATC
Organism: marine bacterium B5-7; assembly: GCA_021604705.1. Lineage (NCBI taxonomy): Bacteria > Pseudomonadati > Pseudomonadota > Gammaproteobacteria > marine bacterium B5-7. The sequence continues at coordinate 27,944 of BQJM01000021.1, forward strand.
ATGCGCGCGGCATTGAACGTGATGATCTGGCTGCACGCGACAAATCCTGGAAAGAAAATTTTTATTTCTTCCATGCGCCCGTTGCGATGATTGTGTTGGTGCCGAAAGCGATGTCTCATATTGGTAGTTGGATTGATATGGGGATGTTTACACAAAACATCCTGTTAGCCGCACGTGGCCATGGTTTAGAAACCTGTGCGCAAGCGTCTTGGGCGAAGTTTCCGGATTTGATTCGTGATGC
>BQJM01000022.1:0-22500 GCA_021604705.1 marine bacterium B5-7
CAATAATACGGGCGTGCCAGCCGGCACTAAGACTGCAGGGCAGTCTTCTTTGACGGTGATCATTTGATTGGTGATGCTTTCTGTCATGCTGTACCCTTACTTTCATCAATAGTGAAACTCTCACCACAGCCACAGCTGCTGGTTTCATTGGGGTTTTTGTATTTTACCACCCAGTTTATCCCTTCTTGGATGTAATCTAATTCGGTTCCCGCGACAATGGCTTCACGATTTTTTTCGACGTATAGCGTTAAGGTGTCATTAATTTTTAGTGTTTCATCGTCAGCTTGTGGTTCGCTCACAACATCCAGCACATATTTCAAACCAGAACATCCCGACTTGGCAACGCTTAAACGAATTGCTGTCCCATCTTCTTTTTGAATGCGTGAAGTAAAATATTTAGCGGCTGTTGGCGTCACAGAGACTAAGGGTTGTTGGTTCGGATCATAGGTGGTGACAGTCATTGTTATTGCTCCGTTGAAACTGATTCTGCATCATTCGACAAAGCGGCATTCATGGTGTGCCAAGCAAGTGTCGCGCATTTTACACGCATCGGGTAGGCTTTTACACCTTCTAAAATAGCGATCTTCCCGAGTTTTTCTGTATCGATGTTTGCATCTGCTTGGGTTAATAATTGTTGGAATTGCTCAAATTGTTGTTTGGCTTCAGCCAGCGTTTTTCCTTTTAACCATTCTGTCATTAAAGAAGCCGATGCCATGGAGATCGCACAACCTTGTCCCTTAAATTTAACATCGCTCACGCAATCATTCTCTACGATGAGATACATCGTGAGTTCATCGCCACAAACGGGGTTATACCCTCGCTGTGTATGCGTTGATGCTTCTAACTCGCCATGGTTACGCGGATGGCGCCCATGATCGATAATCACATCTTGATAAATGGCCTGGAGTTCAGGGTTCATTTAAATACCTTTTTCACTTTTTCTAAGCCATCGACTAAGGCATCCACTTCTTCCATCGTGTTATAAAAACACACGGATGCACGCACGGTTGCGGGGACATCATAAAATTGCATTAATGGCATGGTGCAATGGTGTCCTACACGTACCGCGATCCCCGCATCATCTAAGATTGCACCCACATCATGCGCATGAATTTCATCAAAGACAAAGGATGCGACACCCACTTTGTTTTTTGCATCACCTAGTAGATTGAGTTTATAAACTTGTCGTAGCTGCGTATGTAAATAATTAGCAAGACCGGATTCATAGGCCCTGACAAGTGTCCAATCTAAGGTTTGAAGATAATCGATCGCAGCCGCTAAGCCGACGGCATCCGCAATATTGGGGGTGCCCGCTTCAAATTTATGGGGAGCTTTTGCGAAGGTGGTTTCTTCGAAGCTAACCGTTTCGATCATACTGCCACCGGTTTGATAAGGAGGTAAACGATCTAACCAGTCACTTTTCGCATATAAAACACCAATCCCCGTGGGGCCAAAGATTTTGTGTCCAGAAAAGACATAAAAATCACAGTCAAGATCTTGTACGTTGATAGCCATATGTGGTGCAGCTTGTGCACCATCCAATAAAACAGGAATGTTTTTTTCTTTTGCCTTGTCGATACACATTTTGACATCGTTAATGGTGCCAAGTGTATTGGACACATGTGTTAGGGCAAGTAGTTTGGTTTTTTCATTGAGCATGTCGGCAAATACATCATAGTCGAGCTCACCCGCTTCTGTGATGGGAATGACTTTTAATGTTGCGCCAGTCGCTGCGCAGGCTTGTTGCCAGGGCACGATGTTTGCATGGTGTTCCATCATTGAGATCAGGACTTCATCACCCGCTTGCAACACTGCTTTTTCAAAACAATGTGCGACTAAGTTAATGCTTTCCGTCGTACCACGTGTAAAAACGATTTCATCTGAATGTTTGGCTTGAAGAAAACGTGAAACGGTTTCTCTGGCACCTTCATAGGCGGCTGTTGCGCGCTCACCTAAACAATGAATGCCGCGGTGTACATTCGCATTGTTCATTCGGTAATATTCGCTAATGGCATTGATTACGGCATGCGGCTTTTGTGTGGTAGCGGCATTGTCTAAATACACCAACGGCTGACCTCCACGCACGCGTTGCGATAAAATAGGGAAGTCTTTTCGTAGGGTGTTCACATTAAATGTCATGGTTTTTCTCTTAGGATGTCATTGATAAAAGCTTGTTGAAGCATGTTTCGTGCGTTATCTCGTGTAATACCGCGAGATTGTAAAAAGAATAAAGCGCTCTCATCGAGTTGTCCGATGGTGGCGCCGTGGCTGCACTTGACATCATCGGCGTAGATTTCAAGTTGGGGTTTTGTGTTCATTTCCGCTGAGTTGCTGAGTAACAAATTTTTATTGCTCATGTCAGCCTGAATAACGCCGACATTTTCTGGCACATGAATGCTGCCATTAAAAATGCCACGCGCTTTGTCGTCAATAACACTTTTGATGCGTTGATTGCTTGTCGTATTAGAGGCGCGATGATGCGTTGTTGTTTGTATGTCGGCTTGTTGTTGTTCGCTTGCACGAAATAAACCGATTAACTCACTGTTAGCACCAGTGCCTAAGCAGTCGACAGTGATTTCACTGCGGGATAGGCTTGTACCCTTTGTCTCGAAAAATGCCGTGCTGTTTGCATTTTTTTCTAAAGAAATCGTTAATCTATCACGATGAAATGCGAGCTTGTTCTCAAAAATATTTCGGGTCAATGTCAGTTTTGCTTGCTCACCTACTTGAAAATGCAGATGACTTTGTGAGAAGTACTTGCCTTCCCCCATATAATGCTCGATGAAACAAGCGGTTGTGTGGGGTGCTAATGCGATAGTGAGTTTTGGGTTACTGACTTGTTGATCTGTCGTGACAAAGACAAGATGAATCGGCGCATCCATTTTAGTCTCCGGCAAAATGGATAAATGTAATTGTTCTGTTAGCAGTAATGCATCAAGCCCTGTCGCCTGTTTTTCGGCAAGTTCAACCGTGTCTAGAGAAAAACCCTGAATAACAGAGTGGGCTGAAGATAATTTTCCGTTAATAAAAACGAGTTGAGATTCATTGGGTAGCTTGCAGTTTGCAATACATTGTTTAGCCGATGAGGCTGGACGTGTTTCGTCGATAGTTAGTGTTGATAAAGCAGATAGATCGGTGTACTTCCACGCTTCATCTCGGCGTGTTGGGAGCTTGATCTCTGAAAAGGGTGTGCTCATGATAAGATCTCGTTATACAAAGTCTTGGTAGCCTTGTTTTTCTAAAGTCAGGGCTAAGGTTTTATCGCCAGACATCACAATCTTTCCTTTCGCCAAAATGTGTACGCGATCAGGGACAATATAATCGAGTAACCGCTGATAGTGCGTGACGACTAAGAAAGAACGCTTGTGGTCGCGTAGTTGATTCACGCCTTCGGCGATGACTTTTAAGGCGTCGATATCTAAACCGGAATCTGTTTCGTCAAGAATAGCGAACTTGGGCTCTAACAATAGCATTTGTAAGATTTCATTACGTTTCTTTTCGCCACCAGAAAACCCTTCATTCAGTGCACGGGTGAGTAATTCTTTCTTCATGGAAAGTATCGCCATTTTGTCTTTTACAATGGCTTGGAAATCCATGGCATCTAATTCCGTTTCTCCGCGTGCTTTTCGAATAGCATTGAGTGCCGTTTTCAAAAAATAAATATTGGTGACACCTGGGATCTCAACCGGATATTGAAACGCCAAGAAAATACCGGCGAGTGCGCGGTCTTCTGGCGCAAGCGCTAAGAGATCTTTTCCTTCATAAGTAATGCTACCTTCAGTCACGGTATAGCCAGGACGTCCAGACAAGATGTTTGATAGTGTACTTTTCCCTGAGCCATTGGGGCCCATGATGGCATGCACTTCACCGGGTGCAATGGACAGGTTAATGCCGTTTAAAATGGCTTTGCCATCAACTGATGCGTGTAGGTTCTTAATTTCAATCATCCGATTGCCCCTTCCAAACTAACTTCCATGAGTTTTTGTGCTTCGACTGCAAATTCCATTGGCAGTTCGTTAAATACGGTTTTACAAAAGCCATTGACGATCATCGCAATCGCATCTTCTTCACCGATGCCGCGTTGACGCAGATAAAATAATTGGTCATCGCTGATTTTTGATGTGGATGCTTCATGCTCGATGTTGGCAGATTTGTTTTTAGCTTCAATATACGGAAAAGTATGGGCGCCACATTGGCTGCCAATTAATAATGAATCACATTGTGTGTAATTACGCGCATTCTCTGCTGTGGGTAATATACGGACTAAACCGCGATACGCATTTTGTGCTTTTCCGGCAGAAATACCTTTTGAAATGATGGTGCTTTTGGTGTTTTTTCCGATGTGGATCATCTTGGTGCCAGTATCGGCTTGTTGGAAATTATTGGTTAATGCCACGGAATAAAATTCGCCTGTGGTGTTATCTCCTTGTAGGATCACACTAGGGTATTTCCAGGTAACGGCGGAACCCGTTTCGATTTGTGTCCAAGAAACTTTTGAATTCACGCCACGACAAGCAGCACGCTTGGTGACAAAGTTATAAATGCCGCCTTTGCCTTCTTTGTCGCCGGGGTACCAGTTTTGTACGGTAGAATATTTAATTTCTGCATCTTTCAATGCAACTAACTCGACAACGGCCGCATGCAATTGATTTTCATCACGCATGGGCGCGGTGCAACCCTCTAAATAGCTGACGTGACTTGCTTCGTCGGCAATGATCAATGTACGTTCGAACTGTCCGGTATTAGCCGCATTAATACGGAAATAGGTAGAGAGCTCCATTGGGCAGCGTACACCTTTGGGGATATACACAAAAGATCCATCGCTAAACACAGCTGCATTTAATGCGGCGTAATAATTATCACGATAAGGCACGACGGTGCCGAGATATTCTTGGATTAAGTCAGGATGATTTTCTACGGCCTCTGAAAAAGAACAGAAAATAACGCCAGCTTTTTTTAGTGTGTCTTTAAAGGTTGTCGCAACAGAGACACTATCAAATACCGCATCGACAGCAACGCCCGCTAAACGTTCTTGTTCAAACAAGGGAATGCCGAGTTTGTTATAGGTTTCTAAAATGTCTGGATCGACTTCATCTAAACTTTTGGGCCGATCGCCTTGGCTTTTCGGCGCCGAATAATAACTGATAGATTGCAGATCGATGGGCGTGATGTTTAGGTGCGCCCACTCGGGTGTTTTCATGGTTTGAAAATGCTGAAAGGCTTTTAGGCGCCATGTGAGTAAAAACTCAGGTTCATTCTTTTTTGCGGAGATGGCACGGATGACCGTTTCATTTAAACCCGGCGGCAGGGTGTCTGTCTCAATGTCTGTGACAAAACCATGTTGGTAGTCTTTATTGACGAAGGCATCGATCTCGGTTTTGCTGTCCATGACTACCTCCCAGCATCAAGTTGTTGTAGCATGAGTGGTAAGTACATGTGTGGATTTTTATTCATGATCGTCGGTGTCGCCATAATTGAGGCCGACATGGTAACAAAATGCACCAAATTGTAAAGTTAAACCCTATTTTCTTCTGAGGCATTGATGCAAAAACACAATAAAGTGATGTTCTACTGGGTTGCGCTCATGCTAGCCCTGGATCAACTTAGTAAATGGTGGATAAGTCAGCACTTTTTCCCCGGTATGTATGGCCCTGTGGCACCATTTTTGAACATCGGTTTGTTTTATAACAACGGTGCCGCGTTTAGCCTATTGGCTGAGCATCGCTGGGCGCGCTGGTTGTTCTTGTCGTTGGCGTTGTTGGCAAGCTTTTGGTTGCTTGGGCATATTCGACAGGCGAGTAAACAACAGCGCTGGCAAGCATTTGCGTACGCGATGATTTTGGCTGGTGCGCTGGGAAACGCGATAGATCGTTTGGTGTGGGGTGTCGTGATCGACTTTTTAGATTTTCACATTCACAGCTGGCACTGGCCCGCATTTAACTTGGCCGACACCTGGATTTGTGTGGGGGTGGGTTTGTTAATTTGGCAAGTAGCCATGAAGAATGACCAGTAACTGACAAAATATGTAAGATACTGGTTGGAGTTAAGCGAGTACTGTTGAGAGGGCTTTCACGCGTTTTGCAAAGGCTTTGCGCTGGCTGGCAGCAATGGGTGCTGCACGGGGTAGTTTAACCGTCATGGGGTTGTGCGGTACACCAAAGACGCGGATTTCGTAGTGACAATGCGGGCCGGTTGCTAAACCGGTTTGGCCGACGTAACCAATAATCTGATCGGGTTTTATGTGTGAGCCGCGATGTAAGCCTTTCGCGAAGTGGCGCATATGGGCATAAATGGTCGTGTATTTATAGTTATGCTTGATGGTGATCATATTGCCGTAACCACCATAACGGCCGATGCGAGTGACAACACCGCTGCCCGTTGCATGAATTTTAGAACCGCTGTTAGCCGCCCAATCCACACCAAGATGCGGACGTGCATAACCAAGTACAGGATGAAAGCGTCGATGGGTGAAGCCGGAACTGATATACGCTTTTCTTACGGGTTTACGCGTGATCCCTACTTTCAAATTGTCGCCCTTTGGGTTGTAGTAATTAATTTGTCCGTTGAGATTTTTAAAGCGTATAGCCTGATAGTCATGATGTTTCAAATGAAAGCTAGCGCCAACAATGATGCGATGCTGTGCTGCGTCGCGGCCAAATTGAATCGCAAAGCGATCGCCTGGGTGCAAATCCCGTGAGAAATTTATCTCGCCGCTAAAAATATGGGTGATATCGGCAATGGTATGCGTGCTTAAACCTGCCGCGCGTGCGGCTTGGCTGAAAGAGTGATGAATGGTTCCCTTGATGATCGAGATCGACGGGGAAGGGCTATTGGTGGATTCTGGCGAGTAATCTGTGGAGACCCATGCGTGGGTGAGCCAGTAGGCAGATAATAGCATCACGAGGCCTAGGCTCAGCGAGCCCAGGGAGAAGGGAATGGTGCGGATACGATTTAACATAGGGCACCATTATACGGAGGCCTAGAGCCAATGGAAGAGTGCCTGCGATAGAAATACCGCGCCAACCGTAAATAGGCAGGCAGCTGCTGTATAAACGGCAGGGTGATGCCAGAGGGCATGCCAGCGTGATTCTTCAGGGGCATGGTGAATCGATGCGAGTACGGCGCCAGAATCCTTGATGGCAGTTTGTACCGCTTTTTTGGTGACTTGGCCATGGCCATGGGCATAAGCGGCTAACAATGACTTGTGTGCCAAGATATTGAGAACACGCGGCACGCCCTGAGTAGCTTTAAATAAGCTTTTGCACGCAGCATTATCGAAGAGCTGCCCATTGCGGTGCCCAGCTGTCACGAGACGGCTAGCCACGTAAAAGCCAATTTCTGTTTTAGACAGTGGTCCTAAATAAAAGTTAAAGGCGATGCGTTGCTGAATTTGACGCAGTTTACGTGTGCGTAAACGCTCATCTAATTCTGGTTGGCCAATCAGAACAACCTGAAGTAGTTTTGATGACTCTGTTTCAAGGTTGGTTAACAAGCGCAAACTCTCTAAGCATTTATCACTTAAGGCTTGGGCTTCATCCACGACCAACACAACGCGTTTTCCCGCGCGATGGTGGGTGAGCAGGGTCGCATAAATTTTACGTAATACGGTGTGCTGGGTTTCGCGTGAAGCAAGCTTGATACCTAGCTCTGTCGCAATCGATTTATGCAGTGTGACCGGGTTGAGATCGGGATTCAGGATATAGCATGAAACGATGTCATCGCCCAGAGAATCCAGTAAACGACGACATAAAGTTGTTTTACCTACGCCGACTTCCCCAACGATTTTCACGAAGCCATCGCCCTCAGCCAAGCACGCCAAGATGGCCGCCAAAATATCGTGGGAATTGGACAGATCACAATAGTAATCGAGATCGGGGTTTAAAGAAAAAGGTTGTTCAGCTAAATCAAAGTGTTCCAAGTACATCGCGAATCCTTGCTATGACTTCCAAACCCACAAGCTACACTAAGCGGTGGGGGCATGTAAATAGCAGAGGGTCAGCAAACGAACACTCGCTTATGGCATTATTCGCCTTTGAAAATATTATCGCTTGCACCTTCCAGTTGGTCACCCCAGGTGCTGGGTTTTACCACGATAGGGCGCAAGAGAATAATTAATTCATCCTTGGAAACCGTGTCGTCTTTGTTCGCCAATAGTTTATTGACACCTTGAAAACGATCAGGGACAGGTAAGCCAGCACGTTTGTGGGTTGTTGTTGTGTCCATTAGACCACCAATGATAATGACTTGGCCAGTGTGAGCACGCACGATGCTGTCGACTTCTCGCACGGTACTGGATGCCAGTGGCATTTTAGTGACGGTATCACCCAGTGAAACTTCTTTAGTTTCATCGACGACACGGCTGATCACGGGGTGGATGTGTAAAGTCACATTGTCATTTTTGTCAATCTCTGGTGTGACATCTAGCGCAACACCTGAGAAGAAAGGTTCTAATGTAATCCCGGCTACCTGACTATTGGCGCCACTGGTTGTTGTCGTATCGACGGATACATTCGTGATGAAGTAGCTATCCTTACCGACTTTAATAACCGCTTTTTGATTGTTGAGCGTAGAAATCCGTGGGCTAGATAAAACAGAGACATCGCCCTGTGATGAGAGCAAATTAATCGCGGCACTAAAATTGTTGCCGGCGCTGGCGCTGAGTGCAAAGATGTTCGTAAGCATGCCACTGACAGCGGGCAATAGTGTTGGCGAACCAGAGCTAGATGCTTTGAGCAAGTTCCAGTTAATCCCTGATGAGAATTGATCATCTAACTGCACATCTAATATTTTTGCTTCGATGATGACTTCACGTTTTAAAATACCTTGTGTTCGCGATAAAAACTTTGCAACAGCACGTAATTGTTTTGGATAGGCGCGTATAACGATAGTGCCAGTGTCTTGGCTGATGGCTAAGGAAGGCTTTTCTTTTTCCGCGGCACCTTTCGTACTTTTTTTGTCAGTGTCTAAGTTAATTAGGAGAGATAATGAGCTCTTAAGTTCTACCCAGAAAGCTGATTTGCTAGTGGTTTTTACAGAGCTTCCGGATGTACCGCTATTCGAGCTTGCACTGGCACTGGTTAAGTTAGAGGAGTTAATTGACATGCTAGAAGAGCCTTCGCGATCAACATCTAGTCGGCTGATGTAAAACACATGCGTTTCCATTTTCCGGGGGAATACTTCATAACCAAAACTAGTTTTTGTAAACTCATACCCATATAGCTCTTTAACTGCGTTAAGGATGTTTGGTAAGGTAACGGCTTTCATATTAAGGGTGATTTTTCCGGAGATAGCAGGAGAAACAACAATACTCTCCTTTGCGTCTTGGACGAGTCCTAGAAAAAACGTTTGTGCAGGGACTTCTTTGACGGCGATATCAAACCGTTTTCCGATAGACATCTTATCTGCTTGAGCGTCGTTATCACTGGGGAGAAGAAGAGATGAGACTGCTCGAGGCACATGAGGTTTTGCCTCTTGCTGCCCGCGTGATCGTTGCTCTTTAACAGTTTGTTTATCTAAGGCAGCGCCTTGTACAAGAACTTGATTAGCGTTAGCCACTGTATTCTGATGGGCGTAACGTAGATGATTTGTACATGCCGTCAGCAGAAGTAAGGTTGCGCCAAAGGCAAACCGCTTTAATTTGTGAGTGTCCATGTTTCTTATCGTTCCTTCGTTAATCTTTCGATCTTAACAAAACTAGTATGAATGAGCTATGACTTTTTCACCGCATGCGGTTTGATGCCTACACGATTGAATGAAATATATTCTTTTTGCCTTTTCCCTCGTGAGATAAGCACGTTATTTTTGTTTATTTTCAGAATAGTCATACCTGAAAAACTTTGCCCCTCTTTTAGCCATTGTCCGTTGATGAATGCTAAACGTTTATTAGGAGAAAAAATTACCATATCGACAGTAACTGACAGGTTCTCTCGGGGTTTTGCTACGATAGTATCTGGTGGCTTCGTCGGGTCGACGAGCTTGCCTCCAGCTATTGCCATGGGCGAAAATAAAATGGCCACGCAAAATGGTAAAATGCACTTAGTCATTAAACCACTCCTTGTCTTTGTTAATCGTGTAAACGTGTAGCTTTACAGTTGCTTGTGGTGGTTTCTCCACTGTATATTCGATACTTTTGTAGAAAATAGGTTGCTTCGCATCTTCAAGCTGCTGAAGATAGTTGAGTGTTGCTGAAAACGTGCCTTTGAAGGTGATTGCAAAGTCATGCCGTATAAACTTAGCATTCAGTAACCCCAGAAATTTTGATGGGCCGACATTAATTGCTTTTACGCTTTTTTTCTTTTTCTTTATTCTGCGACGTCTGCCTCTTTTCTTTTTACCGGGTTTAATGGGGTTTCCACCTAATTCATAGGGAATCTCTTTCGATACATTGACGAGCGTTAAAGCTGGGTTGGTGGCTAAAATGGTTTTTAAAAATAACTCCGCGTCTTTAGGGTCAAGCAAGTCATCTTGATAAATGAATTGTCGCTTTTCCTTCATGACCAGCTGAATATTCTTGTTTCCTTTCCTTGCTTGCGTCAGTTGTGCGTTAATGCCTTGTTCTTTTGCGTGCAACGGCGCATAAGCCTGAGAATACCAACTACCTATGATGATGCCCAGCCCAGCCAGCAGTATCAGCCAGTTCGCCCATAAAGGTAGGAAATAAAAAAACCATTTACATCGATAGTATATACGTTTCATCATCTTAGTTAGCCGGTTTAAGCAGTTTCGTTTGTAGGGCAAAAATATAAACACTCATTTTTTTAGCTTCGACCTCTCCTTTTTTCTTCTTTTTCCGACGTTTTTTTCTGCGACCTTTCTTTTTCTTGCCCGTCTGTTCAATCAATGTTGTTAAAAAATCATCGGTTGGTTCGCCGTAGATGATGGTATCCATCATGAAAATATTAAACGTTTGTTGTTTGAAAAAAGCTTGTAGCTTGAAGGTATCTACAAAGCGGTAAATTTGCGGGCTTTTCATCGCATAACCGGCGACACGCGTTAAGTCTTGTGTTGTGTCGACTAAGATCTGAAAAATCCAAACACCGGGTACGTGAAAATCTGTGAGTGATGAAAAGACATCGGAAAAACCGGTATCTTGCGCTTTTACTGTTTTGCTTAGTATCCCTAAGACAGGATTACTCGGAGAATCTTTTTCTAGCAATGCTGCCAATGTTTGTTTTTCTTTTATTTTCTGTTGAGGGAGCTTAGCAGTTAATGTCTGTATTTTTGCGTTTATCAGATGAGAGCTATGCATTAAAAAACCGATAGCAGATACGAATACAATAAGGGTTAATAAAAAGCCGGGCTTTAAACGAGATAAACGGTGCGCCTGCTTGGTAAGGTTAATGGTTTGTGGTTTAAATGATTGTTTACTCATCACAGAACACCCCACATAGTGCTGGGAACGTTTCAACCATTGTTTCATCTAGCGCAATGCTGGACTGCGCCAGTAATGGCTCTAAGCTGACAACCTCCAGTGGCATATCTAGATTTTCTTGAAGCAGAGGAAGCAGTTGATCAAAATGCGGTGTCGTTGGGGTACAGAAAAGCTTAAAGTATTCTACGTGTTGTTTCTGATAGCTAATTAAGCGGTTTAGTTCATTAAACAGTGGCTGCAATGCTGCTTTACTGAGATTTTCTGGCGTCATTTCTGGCAATGGTACGACGTGAGAGGCGGTGAGTTGATAACGAAAGGCGGATAAAAACCGACTGGTCGTGGGTGATAAAGCAATACATGCGACATGTTCGGATTGGTCGTTACTGGCTAGCAGTGACAATAAGGCTAACTCGAAAATAGTTGTTTGGGTGACTCTGAGGCCGCAGCGTTTAAGTAAACGAATGGTAGTAAGCATAGATTTCTTTGGGCTGACCGCGGTAAACAAATGCGTTGGTTTATCTGGGGTGCTGATGTTCGGCTCGGTGAAAGTTTCAATGAGAGCATCTTCAATTGCGATGCTGATGCGTTGTTGAATGTTCCAGATAATCGCTTGTTGCTGCTCTTTTTTATTGACGGCGAGTTTTTCAACGCGGAGTAATTCGTAGTCACTGCCGGGCAGTACAAGAATAGTTGGGGCGTTCAGAATTAGTTCTTGTTTGACGAAGTTTCTAAGCGATGTTTCCAGTTCATCTTGCTCATCAGAATGGGGAATAAAATGCAGTTTCTCAATGCGCGCGGGTTGTTTAGGCGCTTTGGTTGCTATAGCAATGGCTAGGCCAGCAGCGGTAAGATGCACAGCACAGCACTTTTGTTGACCGCGTGTAAACCGAAACATATTCATTCCATCCATGGAGATCTTCAATTTCTCAGTCTAAAGGATTCAAATAATAAGCGCGATAGCGAGTAGTGTTATGTGGTGTTATTTTGTTAAGTTAATGCATTGCATTTAAAAGAAAGGTTTTATTTTTTTCATTGCCTGATGGCTTCAGTGCTAAAATGAACTATGCTTTAGACAGATAGCTTGCATATCAGCTTTTGAAGTACCAAAAAGGTATTTTTTGCTTGGTTGATGTCTTCAATTTACAAGGAATTCGCTAAAATGATTTGGGAAAGTAAACGATATTTATCTGTGATTGGGTTATCACTGGCGTTTGTGACGAGTGCGCTAGCGACATCCTATGATGCGGTGTCACAGAAGGTTGCGCGAGATAAATTGACGGCAACGAATGATTTTGTCATGCCTCGGGTGCATGCCAGTATTGAGCATGCTAAACAATACCACCATGCAACGGGTGCCTTTCCTAGCGCGGTAGATGATATATTGAGCTCAGGGGCGGTGTCAGAGGTCCTTGCAATCGATCGACGTGCAAAGGGTGTTTATGTTATCCAATTTTCTGATTTAGTGAGTGAAGCGGGTGTTGCCCTGAAAGATCGTTATATTATTTTGTGGCCAAGTTCAACGGATATTGGTGGTATTGCACATCTGACGCGCTATTTCTGCACGACTAATGTCGATGGTGGTTTTCTGACAATAGGGGCAACCGTCGCGAATGGGGATACTTCTATCTTGTCCCATATAGCTGGGGACGATGTGGTTTTATCAACCTGTGTTTATGAAGACTTAGATACGACGGAGCCAGCGGGTGTGACTGGCTACACATCGATGCAGTAAAGCAACTCGTGAGACTGGGTGGATAAAATAATCCCTTTGTTTGCAGGAAGTTAGCGTAAAATTATCCCAAAACAATTTGCGTCATTCGCATTTACCGTCTATCTTTATTCCTGAGTGCAGTTAACGTTGTGTTGATTGCATTTTCTTTATCTTAATTATGGACAATTCTAGGAGATTACTTATGAAACTTTCTAAACTGGCTGCAGCGACAGCGTTAGTGGCAATGGCATCTACTTCTTTTGCTGCGCTTGATGCAACTGCACAACTTGCTGCAAAGGATGCATTGAGCTCCACAATGAGCACAGTAATGCCTAAAGTGCATTCTGTTATGAATGATCTAAAAAACACTTACGCGCGCCAAGGTTTTCCTGGTGCTATGGATGACATCGTGTCAGCTGGCAGCGTGAAAGCAATTTCTGAAATTGATCGTGGTACTGATGGTTTAATTACTATCCAGTATGCTGATACTGATGCTTTAGCGGGTACAGCATTGAATGATCGTTTCATTCAGTTCTGGCCAAGTAAGGTTACTATTGATGGTGTTGCACACATTGAACGTTTCTATTGCACAACCAACGTTGACGGTGGTTTCTTGACAAAAGGTAGTACAGTTGTGAATAACGATCGTTCTGTTTTGTCTGATATTGCTGGTAGCGATCGTGTGCTCTCAACATGTCAGTACCAAGATACACTTGATACTGCTCCAGATGCTTCTGGTGTAGCTGCAGCTTACGTCACGATGGTATCAGAATAATCTAGTTAGCTAGATGATACTTTGTCTTGAGGTGGGGGCTTTTTGCCCCCACTTCTTTTTGTATAGAAGGGGAAATAACATGATTAATTTATTGATGCGGTATGCGTTGGTGTGCGTATGTATGCTTCCTCTCGTTTCTACTCATGCAAAAATTATTAATGGCACTATGCAGCATGCGCAAGCTCAGGTTGATCATACGGAATCATTAGCCAATTTGATTGCGACCAATATCACTAATTACTATAACGTAGGTGAAAACGCTGGCACCTTACCGACGGCCGAACAAATGGAATTGGACGTGACAAATTCACAATACTTAGATTCTGTGACAAATGATGCAGCAGGTGTTGTTACACTCACGTTTAAAGACACCGGACAACTTTCCCCTATCCTGCTTGATCGCTGGATAAAGCTTTGGCCAATCGATAATAATAATCAAATTACTTCCTTTGAGTGCACAACGAATATCGATGGAGGCTCGCCTGATATTGCCCCTACTGTTGGCGATATCTCAGTGATTGTTGGCGTGATTACAGGCCGATACTATGGGTGTATCTATGAAACAGATCTGCTGACCGCATCAGCTAATTACGTGGCATTGTAAACACGTGCCTTCTATTTGATGGTTGGTGTGCCCTTTACCAATATTTTTTTGTGGCCTCTGCTCTAATTTGATAGACTGAGGCTAGTGTTATTAAACAAAGGACGGTTAGGCTATTATGAGGTATCTAGGTAGAAGACTGTGCGCCGGTGTGTTTCTTTTTGCTAGCTTGTGCAATTTTTCGCTAGCAGCTTCCTTTTCTCCAGTACTCCGAGAAGCGCATAAACAACTTGCGCAGCTAACGCCACTTGTTGGAATGCTAACGGAAGATGTGCAAACTTACCAAGCGTATAATAGCCAAATGCCGCCAGCAGGCAGTATTACTTTAACAAAAGATGCGCTTGCCGGATTAGATCCGGCGATATTGGAATCCGTGACGAGTTTAAATGGTGGTGTTATTCTTTTTCAATTTAAAAAAGAACGTGGTGTGAAAGGTATGTCGCCTTTGTTGCGGGAACGTTGGATTAAGTTATGGCCAATCAGAGATCCCCAGTTTGGTTATGTTGATACCATGGTATGTACAACGAATCTGGATGATTCCTACAAAATGCGTCAGCTTTCACCAGGTGACGTTTCTGCTATGTTAGGCGAAGACATTCCTGGCTTTGAAGGCTGTGAATACCGACAAGAACTAAGTCATTCTCCTGAGGGCTATAGCGCCAAGGTACAGGGTGATGAGGGTGATGAGGGTGGTGCGAATGGTGGCGATGAAGGTGAATTTGAGGGTGAAGAATAAAACGCAGTTTGCTTAGAAGTACACATTGATCACCGCAGAATAAACAGCGATCACGAGAAATCCTGCTAAAAATGCAATTAATAAATACATAAACAACCGGGTGATCTCTTTCACTAGAATTACGACGAATTCGATATATTCCACACTCATGATGTTCAAACGCTGAATGGATTCTTTGATATAACCACTTCGTCCACCAACATCCAGCAATTGCATCTCAAATTCTGAAAACAGCACACTTTCTTCCAGGGCTTTCAATAAAGATTCGCCTCGATCGAGCTTGTCTGCAGCCATGAGTACATGTTGTTTTAAAACGACATTGGGTAAGACGGATGCGGCAACCCGAATCGCATCTTGCAAGGGCATGTTGTTTTCCATGGCAAGTAATAAAATTTTGGTTAGGTATTGAATCGCACTGAGTCGTACTAATGTTTTGATATAGGGGATCTGTAAATAGCACCATTCTAATCCGTATTGAATAGAACTTAGCTTAGAGAGTCGGCGATAGAGCAGAACAGTACCGATAAAGACTAAAAATCCGATTAAGATTTGTGGGCTCGTTAAGAAGTTTGCAGCGAGCATCATCGTTTTAACTGACATGGGAATAGGTCTGTCCATAATTTCTAGCGCAGAGACTAAGTAAGGAAACATTGTTTTTGATAGAATAACAGAGACGAGTAAAATAAAGATGGCCACGGTGATTTGTGGCATGATGTAAAGTAGCAGTTCTCGTGAGTATTGGCTTGTGACCGATAACATATATTCAATTTGTTTGAAAATTTCTGTTAAATTACCCACTTGTTCGGCTTGACGCAGAAAGCCGATGTATAAGGGGGGGAATGCCCTAGGGAATCCTTCAAAGGCTTTGGAAAAAGCCCAACCTTCCAGTAAGCGCTTGTGCACTTTTTGTAAAATGGCGCGCATGGCTTTTGAAGGAACGCTGTTTGCTAGTTGTAGAACGGCTTCTTCCGCTGCAACATTCGCCCTTAATAACAGGGACATTTGAAAGCAAAAAAGCTTAATATTTCGTTTTTTGATAGGTAAGGCTTCGCGGATTTGTACTCTTAAAAAAAACCAGAATTGTGCAATTACATTTAAACGTTTAATGCTGATGGGGGTGATTTCTCGATTGGTAACACTGTCATAGGCTTCTATGGTGGAGTTCGCCAGCACACGCCCGACAACGGTTCGGCCGTCGCTACCTTTTCCACGAAACTTATACTCAATCATTTGAGATACCTATTCATTACTCACCTGCTAGTCCAAAGACTTCTTCCAAGGTTGATGTGCCATCTACGGCATATCCTAGTGCTTTATCCAATATTTTTTTACCTTCGACTTGTTGTGTTACAAGCGTATTGAATTCAGATACTTTACCTTGGCTGAGTACTTCAATCATGTCACCATCTAGCGCGAGCACCTCATAGACCCCTGTCCGTCCATGATAACCAAGTTGCTGACATTGGTGGCATCCAGCCCCGTGTTTAAACGTAATTTCTTTGTAGTCAAAGTTAGGGAATACGTTTTCCAATAAAGCCTTATCTTGAGACGTGAGTTCATAGTCCGCAATACAATGCAGGCAAATATTACGAACCAAACGTTGAGAAATAATAAGACGCAGTGCTGCCGCCAATAGAAAATCATCAACGCCCAAGTTAATTAAGCGCGATACGGTTCCTGCCACATCTTTAGTATGCAGTGTTGCCATCACCATGTGACCAGTAATCGCTGCTCGCATGGCCATATTGGCGGTTTCTTCATCACGGATTTCACCAATCATGATTACGTCGGGATCTTGTCGCAGAACAGAACGTAGGGCATCAGCAAATTCCATCCCAGCGCCAGGGTTTACCTGCACTTGGTTCATGCCGGGTAATGAGGTCTCAACCGGATTTTCTAGCGTAATAATTTTCTTGGAGCCGTTATTGAGCGTCATCAGCGCCGAATATAGCGTCGTTGTTTTACCACTACTGGTGGGGCCCGTGACTAAGAATGTTCCTTGTTTTTGTAGAAGGTAACGGTTTAATTTGTCCAATACGTCTTTATCGGTGATAACCTGGGTTAAATCCGCATAGTAATCGGCGTCACCCAAAATACGTACCACGGCAGATTGGCCAAATTGCGTGGGGAGGATGGACAAACGCGAACTAAATTCTTCATCGCCGACTTTCGTGCTAAAGCGCTTACCATCTTGAGGTTTTCGTTCTTCGGTAATATCTAATCGCCCCAGAATCTTTAATCGGCGAAATATGTAGCCAGCAATATTTGTTTGGGGGAGTAATTGTTCTTGTAAATGTCCGTCAACACGTAAACGAATACGTAGTGCTTCTTCGTCCACTTCAAAATGTATATCGGATGCACCTTGACGAAAGGCATCTTCCATTACGGTGTCAACAAGTTCAACAGCAGCGGCATGCT
The DNA here is from genome assembly GCA_021604705.1 of marine bacterium B5-7. Taxonomy (NCBI): domain Bacteria; kingdom Pseudomonadati; phylum Pseudomonadota; class Gammaproteobacteria; species marine bacterium B5-7. Next base: position 17,613 of record BQJM01000022.1, read on the forward strand.
GCTCAGAGCTGGTGATATTCATTTTGAGGGTTCTAGTATTCTCTTTTTCTGCATCTTCTGCTAAGCGTTTAGCCAGTGTTGCGATTTTCTGATTTTTTCGGTAAGTGATATTGATCGCTTGGATGATACCCGCTCGTCTTGCGAGCACGGGGGTCACTAAGCGATTTAATATTTGCGTTAATGAAGTAACTGATTCTTGATTGGCAGGGTTAGCTAATGCAATGCGATAACCGAAGTTATCTTGTCCCACAACAATGGCTTTATGTAGGCGAGCACTTTTTTCTGGCAGTAAATCCGCTGCATTATCTGGGATGGGGGTGAGGCTGAGATCGACATATTCACAGTTATCGTAAGTTTCTTTCAGCGTTGATAGTAAGTTTTCCCCGAGATATCCTGCATCTTGCAGTGACTGGATAGTCTCTGTATCTGACTTATCACGCAAGGTATCGTAGACAGTTTTCGTGATAATGTCTGCTTGATATAGCCACTCAGCAAACGGCATCTTTGGTGCAATATAGGATGATTCTGTTGTCACGTCATATCCTTATGACAAAGTCAGTGATCTTACGAGAACTGACGAATTTGATCTTTCACAAACAAAACGACCTCGGGTGAGAGGCCGCCAAGTGATAGCGCTTTATTGTAAGCTTCTACGGCAGAGGCACCTTCGTGGTTTGCTTGCAATGCTAAACCTAAACCGACCCACCATTTAGATTGGTGTGGGAATTTTGAAACGATTTGTTCGTATAATTCCACGGCCTGTTCTGTTTTGTCTGTTTCCATATAGCAGCGCGCCATGAGGGAATAATAAGTCGGATGTGTTGCGAGCGGCGGAGACATGACTGATAAAGTGGTGAGCGCCGCTTTATATTTTTTCTGTGCGAATTTTACTTCAGCAAATTTAGTGATTAAAGGCACTTTCGCTGGGTATCTCTCCATCGCATGTTTCAAGACAATTTCAGCGCTAATGGTTTCACGTTTTTTCAAGAGTAATTTTGCTAGCGTGAGTGCAGAATCGCCATTGGTTGCTTTCAGCAAACCAGGTTTCCCGAGAAGAAGCATGGCTTGTTCAATTTCACCGGCATCGATAGCTTTCAGCGCTTGTTGATACTCAAGCAGTAAAGCGTCTTGTGCATCAACGGGCACGACAGATTTACTGAAGCTTGTTTCTTTGGTTTGAAGCATCTGTACATCGTCCGCAGGGATTGCTTTTGTTGTTGCTGTGGCAACGCTCGGTGCACTTACTACAGGTTTCACAGCTTCTTTCGGTGTGACAGGGGGTGCTACCGCTGGCTTGCTTGTTGTCGCAGGTGCTGCGGGTTTTGCAGGTTCTGTCTTTGCTACAGCTGGCTGAGGTGTAACAGCAGGTTTTTTTTCAGCTTGTGGGGCAGCTTTATTGACTGCAGCAGCAGGTGCTGGAGCAGCTGTTGGTGTTTTGCCGGGATGATTGGCCAAATGACGATGACGCAAAAACACAACGACAGCAATGGCGGATAATGCGATCACCAAAGAAATCCATGCGAATTTTTTATGCCATGCCGCGCCGGGTTTACCTTTCACTAGCGCAGGATTTTTGAGATCCGGCGTTGGCGGTGTTTTTTTCTTTGAGGCTTTTAACGCATCGTTCAGTAGACTCATGATGATTCTCGCTTAGCTAAAGTGGTAAATTAACCCAAGGTTAAAAAGATTGTTCTGATAATAGTGATCCAAGTTACCTTCTGTGCCACTGCTGTTAGACGCGGTTAGTTTAACGGTTGATGTCCCGAAGAAACGATAATCCATGCTGACATCAACATCGGTACCTAGCGGGAAAGTAAAACCGGTCATTACTTGATAGGCCAGCGCATTATCAGTACCTTTTAAATGCATGCCGCTTGTTGGGTCATTCAAATCTTCACGGACGTTGGCATAACCTAGACCAGCACCGATGAAAGGGGTTACACCAATGTGGGGCTGCAATTGATTGATGATGTAATAACCATTAATTAAGGCGCCAACAGCAGAGCTTGAGCCGCGAGCACGGGTATAACTGGTTGAGCCGACAGACAGACTTTTATTTACGGCACGTTGATAAGTGGCTTGTAATTCAAATTTTGCATGATCGATATGATAACCGAGTGCAAGCCCGGCATTGTAGCCTGCTTTATTGTCGTTGTTTACTTTGCCGACGCTGTTGTCTGCATTTTCATTCATGGTGGGGGAAATAGTGACACCACCAAAACCCTGCGCATAGACATCTTTGGCTGTCACGGTCGCAATAGAAATATTGGGAACACAATATGCAGCAAGCGCTGCCATGAGGGCAAGTCGTTTCATAGAAAAAATCCTTTTAAGCTATCCGAAGCCGTCTATAGATGCTAAACGGAGATTCCGTTACAATCAAGCACTTAGCCAGCAAAATGGACACGAAATGTGAGCAGTCTCTCCGAATTAAAAAGTGGTGTTGAAGAAATCCTTGTGGAATCTGAATTGGCAGACAAACTCGCAAAAGGTCAAGCGCTGCGCGTTAAAGCGGGATTCGATCCGACGGCGCCGGATTTACATTTAGGTCACACAGTGCTGCTGAACAAATTACGCCAATTTCAAGATCTGGGTCACGAGGTGATGTTCTTAATTGGTGATTTTACGGCCATGATTGGCGATCCCACAGGCAAAAATGTCACGCGCAAACCCTTAACGCGTGAAGATGTGCAAGCGAATGCGAATACTTATGCGGAGCAAGTCTTTAAAGTGCTCGATCGCGAAAAAACCCAAGTTGTATTTAATTCACAATGGATGGGGGAAAAAACAGCCGCTGACATGATCCAATTAGCCGCGCAATCAACGGTAGCACGTATGCTAGAGCGCGATGACTTTCAAAAACGTTATAGCAGTGGACAACCGATTGCGATTCATGAATTTTTATATCCACTGATGCAGGGTTACGATTCTGTGATGATGAAGGCGGATGTGGAACTCGGCGGTACCGATCAAAAATTTAATCTATTAATGGGGCGAGAACTGCAAAAAAATGCGGGTCAATCGCCACAAGTCGTGATGACGCTACCGCTGATTGAAGGTTTGGATGGTGTGAAAAAAATGTCGAAGTCCTTGGATAACTATATTGGCATCGATGAAGCGCCAGAGATGATGTTCGGTAAAATCATGTCGATTTCTGATGAACTGATGTGGCGTTACTTTGAGTTGCTTAGTTTCCGCGGTAATGTGGAGATTTCAGCGTTAAAACAAGCAGCAACAGAGGGCAGAAATCCTCGCGATATTAAGTTTGAACTCGCGCAAGAGATTATTACACGCTTTCACGATCAAGCGGCTGCCATGCAAGCACAAGAAAATTTTATTAAGCAATTTCAAAAGAACCAAATTCCCGATGACATGCCGGAAGTCACACTAGAAGCCGCGGATGGCTTGGAAATCGGTACCTTACTCAAGCAAGCGGGTTTAGTGCCAAGTACCGCAGAAGCCTTACGTATGATTGCTGCGGGCGCTGTGCGTATCGATGGTGAGCGCGTAGAAGATAAAAAATTAAAAGTCGCCACGGGGGCGACTTTTGTCGTGCAAGTCGGCAAACGCCGCTTTGCGAAAGTGACCATTACGAAGTAATGGTCATCCCGCACTCCTTGTCATCCCGCGCTTGACGCGGGATCTCCATCTACCACCCCGTTATCTCGGATGATCAATTACATCGTTCCTGCGCGAGGTCGTGTTGTCTTACTTTAGATCGTATGGGCGCGTGCTCGAGGGGCGATGAAGGGTGTTTGAGTCTCTGTCTCTGGCGCTGACGCTGACTCATGCTTAAACGCCTCATATTCTTCCTCTTCCATATCAGGCACATTGCCAGAGTCTGTGGCTGATATGCTATTTGGTGGCCTAAAGAGCTGTGCAAGATAAACATATGTACCGGCATGGGAATTGCTATACAAACAATCCTTGCACTCAAAGCTTAATGCTTTTGTTGAAGCGCTGGGAACGTAGTAGTTTACGTGCTGGTAAGAAGATAAATGCGTTTTAACAATAGTCTGTTGCAGCTCAGGATTTTGGCTGCGTATAGAAACCGCCAGCGGGGTTTTCATGCCTTGTATAATGCTGAGCGCGGTGTTGATGTTTGGCAGATGCTTTTCTAACGCTGCAATCGCCGTGATAAACGCAATATCTTTTGCGCTGATGATCACGAAGTCGGGTAGCGATTTATCTGCATTTACTGCGGTGAAGGTTTCATCTGAACAGTCATCTGTGAAGCCGGATACTGTTTTTTCCTCAAAAGAAAACCCTTGGCCTTCTAGTTCTTTTAGATCCAGTGTGCCATTCGTGCGAGAAACGAGTTGATAAAGTGGTTGGGCACCGCTTACGTCGGTGATGGTTAAGTTTGGCATGATGGTATTTCCTCATTATGTTGTTATTACCGCGGTGCGCACTCTAGCAAGCAATTCTGAGCTGGTCAAATATTGTCACTTATTGGCGTTACACTATGATATGTATCGAATAGCAATATTTTGAGTGCATTCAATGAAATAGGAAAAAGCCCAGTGCGCGCTCCAAATTAATTAGGAAAATTCCTGGCGTAACTGACAAAAGACAAAATTCTTGCGGGGGACGGCAATAGCATTCCGCTGTATTTGTTCCATTTTCTATACGAAACAACAACAAACAGATGTTTTTTTGTTGTTATTCCGCTCATCAAAACTTTCTGCATTTTTTTATTAGGATCCCGTTGACAACGCGCTGAATCTGGGTAGAATGCCCCTCCTTGGTTCGGGGTAGTCCAGACCAAGAAGTTCTTTAACAATTAGTTAACAGCAGCAATTTGTGTGGGCATTAATATTAATGCCATACGGAACCTGACAATTCCGCTATTTTTTGCTTCGGCAAAAGATAGCAACCGAATCGTTGT
>BQJM01000022.1:25000-26792 GCA_021604705.1 marine bacterium B5-7
GCGAACCTGGCGAAGTGAAACATCTCAGTAGCCAGAGGAAAAGAAATCAACCGAGATTCCGTTAGTAGTGGCGAGCGAACGCGGATTAGCCCAGTTACATAAAGCTACATTATTTTAGGAGAACAAGCTGGAAAGCTTGACCATAGCGGGTGATAGTCCCGTATCTAAAAAAGTAATGTAGTGGGTAACGAAGAGTAGGTCGGGACACGTGTTATCTTGACTGAATATGGGGGGACCATCCTCCAAGGCTAAATACTCCTTACTGACCGATAGTGAACCAGTACCGTGAGGGAAAGGCGAAAAGAACCCCGGAGAGGGGAGTGAAATAGATCCTGAAACCGTATGCATACAAGCAGTTGGAGCCTACTTAGGTAGGTGACAGCGTACCTTTTGTATAATGGGTCAGCGAGTTATTTGTAGTGGCAAGGCTAACCGAAAAGGGGAGCCGCAGGGAAACCGAGTCTTAACTGGGCGCACAGTCTCTATGAATAGACCCGAAGCCGGGCGATCTAGCCATGACCAGGGTGAAGGTGAGGTAAAACTTACTGGAGGCCCGCACCCACTGATGTTGCAATATCAGGGGATGAGTTGTGGCTAGGAGTGAAAGGCTAAACAAGCCCGGAGATAGCTGGTTCTCCTCGAAAGCTATTTAGGTAGCGCCTCGTAGGTGACGCTCGGGGGTAGAGCACTGTTTCGGCTAGGGGGCCATCACGGCTTACCAAACCGATGCAAACTCCAAATACCGAGAAGTTTAAACTACGGGAGACACACGGCGGGTGATAAGGTCCGTCGTGGAAAGGGTAACAGCCCAGACCATCAGCTAAGGTCCCAAAATCATAGTTAAGTGGAAAACGATGTGGAAAGGCTTAGACAGCCAGGAGGTTGGCTTAGAAGCAGCCATCCTTTAAAGAAAGCGTAATAGCTCACTGGTCGAGTCGGTCTGCGCGGAAGATTCATCGGGGCTAAAACTATGTACCGAAGCTATGGATGCGTGTTTTACACGCGTGGTAGAGGAGCGTTCTGTAGATCTGTGAAGGTGAACTGTGAGGTTTGCTGGAGATATCAGAAGCGCGAATGCTGACATGAGTAACGTAAATGCGGGTGAAAACCCCGCACGCCGTAAGTCCAAGGTTTCCTGTTCGACGTTAATCGGAACAGGGTTAGTCGGCTCCTAAGGTGAGGCAGAAATGCGTAATCGATGGGAAACGGGTTAATATTCCTGTACTTTATATGACTGCGATGGGGGGACGGAGAAAGTTAGGTTAGCCGGGCGCTGGTTGTCCCGGTTTAACGCTGTAGGTCGTGTGCTTAGGTAAATCCGGGCATGCAAACTGAGAGCGGATGACGAATGCTAACTTCGGTTAGCAAAAGTAACTGATACTATGCTTCCAGGAAAAGCCTCTAAGCTTCAGGTCATGTAGAACCGTACCGCAAACCGACACTGGTAGACTGGTAGAATATACTAAGGCGTTGAGAGAACTCAGGTGAAGGAACTCGGCAAAATAGCACCGTAACTTCGGGAGAAGGTGCGCTCTTGCTGGTGAAAGGCCCTTGCGGTCTGAGCTGGTGGGAGCCGCAGTGAATTGGTGGCTGCGACTGTTTATCAAAAACACAGCACTCTGCAAACTCGTAAGAGGAAGTATAGGGTGTGACGCCTGCCCGGTGCCGGAAGGTTAATTGATGGGGTGCAAGCTCTTGATCGAAGCCCCGGTAAACGGCGGCCGTAACTATAACGGTCCTAAGGTAGCGAAATTCCTTGTCGGGTAAGTTCCGACCTGCACGAATGGCGTAA
>BQJM01000023.1 GCA_021604705.1 marine bacterium B5-7
GATACGTTTATCAAAACCAATACCGTGGCGAACTTTCTCAATATCTGCATCGAGTAATTCGGCAATTTGGCTCAGTTCATTCATAAAGCTTATTTTGGTGGCTAACATCGCGTTTGCTGCGTACTTAGTGAGTTCAGCAGAGCGTATATCCATTTCAACGAGAGGATGGTTATCATCGATGAATGGTGCATACACTTCTCGCATTTTTTTAAATGCGGCTTCACTGTCAGCACCAATCACCACCCGGTCAGGTTGCATGAAGTCAGCAATCGCAGCGCCTTCTTTTAAAAACTCCGGGTTTGAGGCAATATGGAAATCAAACTTTTCTTTGCGCGCATCTAATGCCGCTTGCACGGTAGCGTTCACTTTATCGGCTGTGCCGACTGGCACTGTAGATTTATCAACGATAACTTTGGGTGCATCCATGTGTTTGCCAATGCTTTTAGCCACAGCCAAGACATATTGTAGATCTGCTGAACCATCTTCATCGGGCGGTGTACCCACGGCAATAAATTGCACTTCGCCGTGTGCCACGGCTGCTGCCACATCGGTTGAAAAATTCAAGCGCCCAGCTTGGTGATTACTAGTGAGTAGCTCATCCAAGCCTGGCTCATAGATGGGGGATTTACCGGCTTGCAACATGGCTACGCGCTCTGCACTGATGTCCATGCAAAGCACCTCATGGCCCTTCTCTGCTAAGCATGCGCCAGAGACTAAGCCTACGTAACCTGCACCGTAAATTGTGATTTTCATTAAGCATCCTCAAGTAATAAACTTGGCACTTTTTCACCAATGTAATAATTTGTAAAATAATGCCAGAAGGTTGAGTTATATCCATCAGGCACACGATCAACTCTGCACTGAAATCCTATGCTGATATCTTCCCAAGGCAATGCATTAAGCAATAAATAACTAAAGGCATCTTCACGCACTCTCAAATATAAGTAGCGTAACCCCTCATTTCTTTTTTCTTTTTCTGCCTGCCAGTTAAAGTTTTTTAGCTGTTCACAATTCACTTGAGCGCTAGAAAAATCTACCTTGAATACACGAGGAGTGAGTGAAAAGTCGCTTTTTGTTAAGCCCAGAAAAAGAATTAATTTATCTTTATAATCTGAGTTTAAGAAATATCTCTCTAGCTGAGCATCACTAACAGCTAAATTCTTCAAGTTACTTTCAATCCACTGTTCAGGCGATTCTTGATTAGGCGAACGCGGCATTAAATCTTTTGAGGTTAATTGATTGCTATTGAAATGCCACCGATCAGAGTCGTTAATATTAAGCGTCTCAACACCCTCACACATTTGAGAAAAATCATTAACATTGTTCTTTATATTATGCTCTCGCACATAGGCATCACGCTCTGCCCTCTCAACAAAAAAACCTGCATAAGGCAAATAAAAAGCCGGCATTACTTTCTCAATGGTTGATCTTACGGTAGCTTTCAGCGCCTCTCTATTCCTGCTCAACATTTTTTTCTTGTTCTGTTCGCTGACCGTATCAAAGCACAAAGGAAATCCTGATGCCCCCCCCGCAAAAGATGTCGCCAACATAGTTATATCAACGGGTAACCGCCCCCCATTCAGATCATTACTGTCCACTGCACTTAGAAATGAGAAATCACCATATGTGAAATATATCCCACTATCATCCCTAAAATCACCCGACTTTAAAATACTTATATTGAGTGATGTTTCCTTATATCTATAATATTGGCCAAATTGAAATTCCACAAGATTATAAAAACCATAGCTATTCAGCAGAGCTCTTACCGATTCAGACTGAAATGCTGGCACAATGAAAACCATATCCTTTCTGACTTTAGAAAGTGTGTTAACGTTTAAGTGATCTGGATGATTGTGCGAAATATAGATAAAATCTACTTGATTCAACGATTTTTCCCAATCACTTGCTGTTGCATTTGCTACCCACCACCCACTTACAAAAGCTGGACCCACAACCCAAGGATCCGTAGCAAAAGAAAACTGTGAGCTCCTAAAAATCAAACAAGCATGCTCAATAAACTCAACCGTTAGTTTCTGTTCATCTGGAGGTGGCGAGGTTTGTGGTAAAGATGGTATTTCTTTTGAAAGCGTTAACCTTAACTCTCCATCTTCAACGACATAATCTAACGGCTCTTTCTTGATATGTACATTTTGATATTCACCACTACTTAGCGCTAGACGCCAGCCATGGAAAGGACAAACAGCATGATCAGCACTCAAGCATAACTTCCCACCATTGTGATCACACTTTCGATCGTAGACCGTTATTTGATCTTCATCTCTAACAAGAAAAACATGCTCTGTCTGGCTATAACCTTGTTCAATACCCGCAATTGAAATCCCTATTTCTTGTTTTTGTATTTCTGTAGGTAACCTACCCATTACCTCAAAACCAAATTTTTTCATATTTTATTTCATCCCTTCACACCGGTTACTCTCACACAAATTCAACTCCCATGCCCATGCATCAGCAATAATATCATTTAATCCACGTTGTGCCTGCCAATTTAACATTGTATTAGCCGCCTTTACATCAGCAACCAAGGTCGGCGGATCCCCCAGGCGTCTTTCGCTAATAATCACTGTAAAGTTTTTACCGGTGATCTTTTTTGCTGCTGCGATTAATTCTTTCACAGAATAGCCTTCACCCGTCCCTAAGTTCAACGAAAAACTATCCGTATCAGCAAACAAAGACTGCAAGGCCAACAAATGAGCCTCACACAAATCACTCACATGAATGTAATCCCGTACACAAGAACCATCATCTGTTGGATAGTCTTCTCCATATATCTTAATGTTTTTTCGCCTACCCGAGGCAGCTTGCAACACTAGCGGGATTAGGTGTGATTCTGGCTCATGTCGCTCACCTAGGATCCCATCGGGATGGGCCCCAGCCGCATTAAAATAACGTAGCACTGCGCTTTTCAAGCCATAAGCCCTATCAAAATCTTGTAGCATTTGTTCGACCATCCATTTGCTGTGTCCATAAGGATTAATCGGTGCTTTAGGGTGCAATAAATCAATGGGGGTATACTGTGGCACACCGTATACTGCAGCTGTTGAAGAGAAAATAAAGGTACTCACATCATGTGCTTGCATTGCTTGTAACAAGGTTAGCGTTTTAGCAACATTGTTTTCATAGTATTTTGCCGGTTGCTGGACAGACTCACCCACTTCAATAAAACTCGCAAAATGCATGACCGCATCAATGGTATGCCTCGTAAAAATACGTTGCAATAATGCCGCATCACCCATATCACCAACAATAAGCTCTCCATGTAAAACGGCATCAGCATACCCCTTACTTAAGTTATCTAATACAATCACTTGATAACCTTGCTCACCTAAGGCATGGACCATGTGCGAGCCAATATAGCCGGCGCCACCAACCACTAAAATCGTTTTTTTAGTAAGCATTTTTATTCACCAAGCCTTTCAGTACAGTCAGGAAAATGATTTTAATATCAAACCACAATGACCAATTTTCAATGTAGTAAATGTCATGCTCAATACGTTTTTCTAAGCTGGTATTACCTCGCCAGCCATTCACTTGTGCCCAACCGGTTATTCCGGCCTTAACTAAATGCTTTTGCATGTATTTAGGTACTTCATGTTTAAACTGTTCTATAAATACAGGGCGTTCAGGACGCGGGCCAACGATAGACATATCCCCTTTTAAAACATTCAGAAATTGCGGGATCTCATCCAGACTGGTTTTTCTGAGTATTCCACCGATCCATGTGGTTCGGTTATCAGCTTTTTTTGCCCAAACGGCACCGGTCTTATTTTCTGCGCCCACTTGCATAGAACGAAACTTCAGCATATCAAATTCTTCACCATTAAAACTTACACGACGCTGTCGATAAAATACCGGGCCACGTGAGCTTAGTTTAATAATGAGAGGGATAAACAAAAATAAGGGGCTGGTTACGAGCAAGAAAAACAAGGCCAAGGCTCTGTCTTCAAGCCCCTTAATCAAGCGATTGAAGCCTGTCATGGGTGTGGTTTGTAGGTTGATGATGGGGAGGCCTACAAGTTCCGTCATAGTAAAGTTCACAACTTGAAATTTAAACACGTCAGGAACATAGCGGATCGCCACCGTACTATGTTTTAATTGTTCCAATATTTCTGAAACACGTGCTGACGCAGTAATCGGTAAAGCCAACCAAACTTCCTCTATCTGGTGTTCTTTGATGTATGACTCAACATCAGCAGGCAACGCAGTAATAAGAGCATTATTAAAACTATCGACTTGTTTTGATGGCATATCATCCCAGAACTCAAGCACGTGAAAACCTAGCCAACGTTGTGAGAGCAAGCGATCTGCGATTTTCCTACCTAGATCTCCGGCGCCAATGATGACAATAGTTTTAGCATTCAACCCACGCAAACGAGTATAGTGCAGCACTAAAATAAGCATGCCGTGCACTATCAAGAGTAATAATATGCCCAGCATAAACCATGAAAGGATCCAGGCTCGAGAATAATGATGACTTAGTTTAAATAAAAACAATAACAAAATGAAAGACAAGAAGAGCATACTCACACTCAGACAAATACGTTTCACATGAGAAAAAGCACCATTAGTACGAATCGCATAAATCTGTGGCCTTGATATTAAGGAAAAGAAAAAAGCCAATGACAAAACAGTTACTGCTTTTTGATATTCGACTGGCAATAAAAATGCCTTAAAACAACCGTAGTAAGCTAATACAGCGGAAATTGCGATTATTGAAACATCTAAAAAAATCGTTCCTAGCAAGAACCAGCGCATATAATATTTAAATATAGAGTGTTGCATCATGGGAAATTCACACGTTCCTTTTCGATAAGGATATATACACCAACAAAACTTGTTCTGTTACACCAGTTAATAGGACTCTCATCTCAGACAATTTCCTTTAGTCATATTTTTTGAAAGGAGCAGCGCTAACATTAATACACCAACAGGCAGTGCTTGCTGTGCAGAAACAGAGTTATTTGCTACCCACGTAAAAATCAAATACAAACACACCCCATTAGAAAGCACATCCCCGGCATTGTTAGAAAACCTTACTGATTTAAGCAGTATTATAAAGAAATACATTAACAAAATAAATCCAATACACCCATAAGAATAAAACATCTGAACTAGTAGTGAATTTGGTGTTTGATCCACACTTCGCAGCTGAGTGCCCCGAGGAAAATAACCTGGTCCATAGCCGAATAAAAATGATACCGGATGCTTTAAGACCTCAGCTACAGCACCTTCCCATAGAAACAAACGACCACTAGACCAAGATGCATTTGATGCATTTGATGCATTTGATGCATTTGATGCATCCACCCCTATAAACCTCATAAGCCCAGAAAACGGTGGCATCAATCTCAATAAGTTAAGCCGTGCCTGTTTTTGAATCTTTTGCATATTTACGTTCACTGATGGCGATAACATTTTCTCATGTATCACCACATAAAGAGGCTTGGGCGAAAAAACATATCTCACTGCTGGCTTATACGTTAAGGAAATACAAAATAGCATACAAGCTGCTATTAGCACATATTTCAACTTATCCTTCCAGGAAAAAACAGAATAGGTCGCCAACATTATCAACAAAGAAATCAAAAGCCCATAAATAGCTGAGCGAGAATAAGTCAATAGCAGCAGTAGACTGCAAACATACAGCATCACATACTGCAAAATCTTTAGTGACCATCGATTAGCCTTATAAGTTAAGATCATGAGGATAGACGCCCCTAACATGAAGCCGACGGTGTTGGGGCTGCCTAATGTTGCATGATAAGCCAACCTTCCATCATGAATAACATTAACAGGCACAACCCCAAAGACAACAATCATAAACAACAATATCACAAGGTATACCCAGGAAAAAATCCGCAGGTAAGTGAATAATTTATCCTTAGGAAGAACATCTGCAATCAAGAAACCACCAGGAAACAAGAAAAGTATTTTAAACATTTCAGCGAAATGTTGCTCTAAAGGCCCAAAGTAAAAAATAGATATATATGTTGATAAGCAAATATATATAGGAAGCCAAAGGTATAAGCCGCTGACCGCTCTTCTTTTATAAGCAAGATACAACGAATACGCAATCAATATAAACAACACGATCGTGCCAAGAAAAAAGCGTTGTCCCTCGATCTGGAAACTGTACTGCAAACAAATAAACCAAATCAATACTGGAAAAAATATGGGGTGAGTCGCAAGATTCTTGAGGTTAAACACAAATCACCCTTTGTCGTATTCAATATGTAGTTGATAATTAAAGACGTCGATGTAAGCAGATACAATCGACTCCCAATCAAAACCCTTAGCGTGGCCTATACACATCGCTTTACTTCGCGCTAAAACCTGCTCATCTCTGTTCAAAGTTTTCTTTATGCCTTCTGCCAAATATGCTGAATTCACCGACGTTATAAAATAACCCGTTTTATCAGGAATCACAATATCTTTTGCAATGCCATGTTCACAATCGTATGCAACAACAGCCAAACCACAGGCATTCGCTTCAATTGCAACAATGCTCCCACCACCTTCTTTTGTCGAAGGCATCACGAATAATTTAGCGCTTTTGAGATAAGCGTATACCTCGTTATCACTTTCAACCCTACCCAAAAAATAAATCTGCGCCAACACACCATTTTTTTTTGCTAGCGCTTCAAGTTTTTTCTTTTCTGGCCCATCCCCAATAATGCATGCGGTTATGTCTTTTTCTTTTTTCAGATGAATAATAGCCTCAATGAGATGAGAAACATTCTTATGATCTTTCAGTCGCCCCAGGTATGCAATATCCCATTTTTTTTCACACGGAAGCACCGCTTGAATTTTAGAAAAGTTAATGCCGTTATGAATGAGGGATAACTTATTATCTTTCACGCCTAATTGCAGTAACTGCGACCTTCCCATCTCGCTGATAGAAATAAGGTAATGAGGAATACGACATAGAATCTTTTCCAAAAAATAGCCAACACCGCCAAGAATACCAAGATAGTCAAACCATTGATGACCCCAGACCTCCCACCAATCAACAACAAGTTTAGTCTTTGAAAATAAAATGTGAAACCGCAATGGAATAAGGTGAAACAAAGGCCACTGTCCGGCCCAAACTAAATTATATTGAGACCAACCACCACGTAACAATACTTTCCAGCCGAAATACAATGCCTCTTTAATTGAGCGCTTCCCATTACGGCCATACAGAGGCAATCCTTTCCCAATCGCAATAAAACGAATACCCTGATAGATTAAAGTAGTCTTACTTTCTTCCCAGAACTTCAAACAATACCAATCAATTTCCCAGCCTAATGCAATTAAACGAGTAGCAATTTCAAAAAATCGCTTTTGACCGCCACCCTCAACATAGGGATATGGGCAATCATAAACAATAGCAATTCGCTTTTTTTCAGTTTTCATCGCATTGCCTCTCTAAACATATATGAGGGTAAATAAATTTTGCTGTCAGTAAAAACAGACAAAGACCATAAAACAAATAGCAATAATATACTAAGGTAATTTCATTTATGTAAATAGATATAGTAAAAAGCAGCCAAAAAATGACGAGTGACGCCATTGAAATGGCAAGCAATCTTTTTGATGATTTCAGTGCTTCAAAATATGCAACATTCACGGTGTAAAGGCTAACAAAAATAAAAGAAACGCATAGCACCCAAAAACCTATTGATAAACCAACACCAGTTAAATGGGCATACGTAGACATGCCCCCACCAACTAACAACGAGCCAACTATCACCAAAATGTAGTTAGCAATAAAATTTTTCTTTATTTTACAGACATCATCATTTTTAACTAATTGACAGAAAATAGGCAGGTTATACATACCGATCACGACAGAAAGTGCATTCAAGATGTAAGCAAACTGGAAATTTAAGACATACTGCTTGAATATGACATCCTGAAAGTGCCCTTTCACTAACCATTTATCAAACGTCGAAGTAGAAAGACTTAGCCCCGTCAGTAAAACAATCGGTCCAGTGTATTTCAAGATGGCCTTCGAAAAACGTTGACATTCTGGTAGTAATCTAAATACAGGTTTTGTATGTGAGACACATATGAAATATGCGCTCTGTAAGAACAATGAAAAGATAAATAACGAGGTTAAAAAAATCACTGAAGAATTCAACTGTTTTGCACATAGTAAAAAGCCCATGAAAGTCAAACTAGACAGTAAAACCCCATAAAAATAGCCCTTGGATTGACCCTGTGCTCGCAAAAGTCCAATTGTAATATTATTGAAGTTATAAAATATTGCATAAACAGCAATAATAACAAGATGTTGATTTATTTCATTAGGGAGAAGCAAAGAAAGTTTAAAGCCGCCCCATGAATAGTGTAACAATGCAAAAACACCTAGCAACACTAAGGTCTGAAAACATACCAGTAGCGATAGTATCGTCGTCAAGTAAGCTGATTTATCATCAACATCATACCAGTAGACAATAAGCGCACTAGGGATCCCCAAACCAATTAAGAGCGCTAGAAGCTGTGTCGCGGCATACAAAAGCACATAATTAGTATAAACATGCACCCCAAATTGCCAAAGGATTAGGGGTATCGTCAAATAGGCTATGCCTTTTTGTAAGATCAAACCAAACAAATAAAAGCGATTCTTGATAAACTCAGACGATTTCGTCGCCTCAATCCACTTTTTGTAATTCAATATATATTTCATTAGCTCTCAAAATAAAACAAAAAAACTTTTCATATGCTCTTGGAAAATGGTTAATAAGAAATTCTAGCGGATATATCAGTTTGTTGATCAACTTTTCCAGTCGACTTTTCGTATTTCGCTTGTAGAGGTGTATCCATCGTCGAACTAATTGAAAGCGCATATCCGCATAATAGTGATAAAGGCTACTTGTATTATGACAATAGTAGTCAAAGGTTCGATAACCTATAAAAAACCTTACAGTGGGATCAGTGAAAATGTTGTCACTCGAAAAATGTGGTGCCAAAATCTTAATCCTCGCACCATCCCGGCTTACTCGCTGCACTTCCGTTAAGATATGCAGTAATTCCTTGCAATGATTGATACTATGGTTAAAAACAACCTCATCAAAACTGTGTCCCGCTAACGGCCAAGTAATATTTAAATCACACGCAACGTCCACTCCCAGTAAAGGAAACTGATCGATACCAAGTGCACCCATTTGTTTCTTCGTGCCACATCCCACATCAAGACATTGGTATTTATCCATAAAGCTCAAGCACCCCATATTTTAAGCGCATCGACTCAGGTCTGCCTGCACCATTTCCCCCACCATCTCTTCAACAGTTATTTTTGGCACCCACCCCAAAACACTGTTTGCTTTAGTAGGGTTGGCACACAAAGATTGGACTTCTGCAGGACGATAGTAACGTGCATCCACTTTCACGATGACATCACCAACCTGTAAATTTGCTGGTGAAGTACCCGTTATCCCTGTAATCACACCTTGTTCATTCACACCATCACCTTGCCAAGACAATGTCACCCCAATGTGTGAAAAAGCGTGTTCACAGAACCAACGTACTGTTTTCTGTAGCCCTGTACCAATCACAAAATCTTCTGGCGTATCACGCTGCAGCATCATCCACATCGCTTCAACATAATCTTTCGCATGTCCCCAGTCACGCAATGCGTCTAAGTTACCAAGATATAGCGCTTCTCGCTCTCCATGGTATATTTCTGCAACTGATTTTGTGATCTTGCGTGTCACAAAGGTTTCTCCGCGACGAGGAGACTCATGATTAAATAAGATGCCATTACAGGCAAACATGTCGTAACCTTCACGGTAATTTACGGTAATCCAATAGCTATATAATTTAGCTGCTGCGTAAGGGCTGCGTGGGTAGAATGGTGTCGTTTCAGATTGCTTTGGTTCTTGGATCAACCCGTATAACTCACTCGTTGAGGCTTGATAGAATTTCGTTTTTTTCGTCAGCCCTGCTAGATTAACTGCTTCAAGCAATCGCAAGGTACCCAGCCCATCAGAATTGGCCGTATACTCCGGCGTTTCAAAACTAACGGCCACATGACTTTGTGCAGCCAAGTTATAAATTTCATCCGGCTGTATTTGATTAACCAACCTTATTAAGTTACACCCATCCGTTAAATCACCATAATGCAAAAACAATCTTGGTGAATCATTCTCTGGCAGGTCATAAAGTTCTTTCATCCATTCATTTTCGTCATCCTGCGCACAGCGTGCAATGAACGCCGATTCCATCGAGGCTCGACGTTTGAGGCCATGCACTTCATAACCTTTTTTTAGTAATAGCTCTGCAAGATATGAGCCATCCTGTCCCGTAATTCCCGTTATAAATGCTTTTTTAGGCATGTGCCACCTCAAAAATTTGTCGTACTACTTTAATAACCTGTTGAATATCATCCCCATCAAGAAGATTTAAACCAGATGGCAAATAAAGCCCCTGCTGGCTAATTTTTTCAGTTACTGAGAAGTCTCCAGTAAATGTACCTAATTTATTTATCAGTGCCGGCTGTTGATGCAAACCGATGAAAAAAGAACGAGCACCAATACCACGATCGCGCAGCTGTTTAATAACTGCAGCCGCATCCAATCCTGTACTAGCATTAAGAACAATACCATACATCCAGAACACACTCTTAGCCCAAGACTTTTCTATCGGTAATTGTAAGGATGCAATATCACTGAAAGCTTCGGTATAGCGAGCCGCAATATCTCGTTTTGTATCAACAAATTGCTTTAAACGCTGACATTGGGAAGTCCCCAATGCAGCCTGCATACTAGTCATACGGTAGTTGTAACCCAGCTCTTCATGATAGAAGCGTTGTTTAGGGCTATGAGAAAGATTTCTTAATTGCCGTATTTTTTCTGCATACCTCGGATTGTCCGTGACAACCATACCACCCTCGCCCGTCGTGATGATTTTGTTGGCGTAAAAACTAAAACAACTGACATCGCCAAAGGATCCACAAATCTGCCCACGATACTGTGCGCCATGTGTTTGTGCTGCATCTTCAATAATTTTTAGCGAGTGTTTTTTTGCTAACGCAAGTAGAGGATCCATATCGCAGGGATGTCCATACATATGGACTATCATGATCGCGCGAGTTTTTTCAGTAATCGCCTCAGCCACAGCGTCTTCATTCATGGTCCAAGTATCTGCATGACAATCCACAAATACAGGAATAAGATTGTTATACACGGCTGCCAGAGCACATGACATAATAGTGAAGCTTGGTATAATAATTTCACTACCTGGCGGAAGTTCTAGCGCTGCAATGGCAAGTTGCAATGCAGCTGTTCCATTGGCAACAGCAATACCGTGATCACGCTGACATTCTGCTGCCCACGCTTCTTCAAATGCTTCAACATAAGGTCCATCAGCAGAGACCCAGCCTTCAGAAACGGCTTTGCTTACAGCAGCAGTATCTGCCTCGGTAATGACTGGAGTGCAAACAGGTATCATGTTGTAAACTTCCGTTTATCTTGCCCTTCAGTAAAAGGTCCTTGTTTGATTTCAAGCAATACAGTATCTTCCTCGACTCGGAAACCATGCCCACCCGAACAAAGCACCAATACATTTCCTTCAGTTAATTGGCGCGTTGCAAAGCAATGATTGTTTTCCGTATAAAAATCTACGGAGAGCTTCCCCTGGCAAACAACTAATACTTCAGATGTGCCTACAATATTACGCTGAATATCTAAGTGATGATGTGGCTCTATCACTTCCCCTTTCTTTCTGACAATATATCCCACTTGCTGGTTAAGATCAGCGGGTGTCAGAAAAGTTGTTTCAGAGGGGTACTGTGCACCGGAAATTAGCAGAGCGACTATTGTGCCATCAGCGCTGGTTACATTTTCAACATCCATCATAATATACTTGTCGATTAAATCAGCTAATATGGCGCAAGATTATAGGTTAATTTCTATGCTTTGTCAGTAAAGCAAGTTAGAATAACACAATAAATAACTTCTTCACTGAGAAAGTATCCGCATGAAAAACATTTTGTCTGTTACTGGTTGCCGTTCGGACTATGATTTGATGCACCCGGTATACCAAGCCATTCATCAACATCCAGCGCTTTCTCTTTCACTCGTTGTTACTGGCGCACATTTGTCTAAACAGTTTGGGTATACTGTACAAGCCATTGAAGAAGATGGCTTTCATGTCGCAGAGAGAATTGAAGCGCTGATTGATGGTGATAGAGATACGTCTCGATTAAAAAGCGCTGCTGTTCAACTGATGGGGCTAACTCAAACAGTCGATAGAATTCGTCCAGATCTCTTATTAATCCTAGGTGATAGAGAAGAAACAATTACCACTGCCATTTGTGGGACCTACCTAAATATACCAATTGCCCATATTTCAGGTGGAGACCGAACCATTGGGAATGCGGATGATGCAATTAGACATGCTGTCACCAAAATGGCTCATATTCACTTCGCAACCAGTGAAGACAGCAAAAAGCGTATTTTAAAAATGGGGGAACAACCCTCGCGCGTACACTTTTCTGGTAATCCAGGCATCGATAGAATAGCCAGCGTAAAATCTCTCGATAAGACAACAGTTTTTCGTCATTTCAACTTTGATGACAATTTAATAAATAAGCCTTTGCTTATAGTCATACAACATGTCATGTCAACTGAAACAGATGCCGCCTACTCACAAATGAAAGAAACTTTGGAGGCGGTAAAAACACTAAATCTTCCCACAGTGTTGGTTTATCCCAATAGTGACGCCGGATGCCGAGATATCATCCGCTGCATCAATGAATACAAAGAAATGCCTAACCTACGAATTGCCAAACATATTCCTCGAGAAATATTTATTAACTTACTTCGTTTCGCCAGTTGCTTAATCGGGAATTCCTCCATGGGACTGTTGGAAGCACCTTTTTTGAAACTGCCTGTCGTTAACATCGGAAATCGACAAAATCAACGCTTTCATGCTGATAACGTCATGTTTGTAGAACACGATACACAAGAAATTATAGAGGCCACAAAAAAAGCTTGCACGGACTCTGAATATAGAGAGTATGTAAAAACATTACCCTGCCCCTTTGGCGAAGGGTCTGCAGCAGAATATATCGCTAAAACATTGGCTGAGGTGACCCTCGACACACATTTTCGAATAAAAGAAATTTGTTACTAACTAAAACAAATCGATCGCCAACTGCACCCCACTGGGTAAATTAAAAATCCGCCCAACTACACCCTCGCTCACCGGCAAAGGCATCCTCGGACAATCCTGATACATAGGCAAGGTGTGCAACAACTTCCAAATAGGCCTAACAAAAACACCCTCTGCATGCAGCTTTTCAATACTTGGTACCAAATCACTTTCATCTTTCAATATGACTGCATTTAACCAATAATTACTCTCCGCCTCAGGAGGCTCAGTTAGCACCTCACAGCCCGCACACTCAGCCAGAATAGTCTGATACCATTTAGCCAATTTTCGCTTCATAGAGAGCATGTATGCTAACGTTTCTAGCTGTGCGCAGCCAAGCGCAGCATTGAGGTTTGGCATGCGATAATTATATCCTACTTCATCGTGATAATAGTCCCACGCATGGGGAACTTTTGCCGTCGTTGTGATGTGCCGCAATTTTGCAGCAACAGGATCATCATTTGTTAATATCGCACCGCCCCCGCCCGTCGTTAGTACTTTATTCCCGTTGAAACTTAGTGCGCCTACCTTGCCAAACGTACCCAGATGCTGTTTTTTATAATAAGAACCTAAGCCCTCAGCAGCATCTTCTACTAACTGTAGGTGATATCGCTCACACAAAGATAACAGGCTATTTAAATCAGCAGGGTGTCCAAATACATGCATCACACAAAGAGCTTTAATCACACGTCCAGTCTTTTTATTAATGCACTGCCCTTCTTTTATTTCAGTGTTTTCTGCCAGGTATCTATCCAGTGCTTCAGGATCAACAGCCAATGTATCACGTGCCACATCAACAAAATGAGGCGTTGCACCGCAATATTTTACCGCATTCGCTGTCGCAACAAAGGTAAGCGCAGGCAATAATACTTCGTCATTTTCCATCACATCGCAAGCTTTAAAGCACATATGCAATGCGGCTGTACCGTTTACCACGGCAATAGCATGCTTGGCACCTGTTAGCTTTTCTAATGCTCGCTCAAAGTCAGAAACATACTGTCCCACAGAGGAAACAAATCCAGAGTCTAGACAGTCTTTTACATACACCCAGCTTTTTTCATTAAACCATGGCTCATGTAAATGTAACGGTTTTTTGATGGGCGCAAGATGCTGAATCAGTAAGTCGACGGTTTCCATTATACGTTATACCTATTTGCTTTATATAAACGTAGATTGTCTACTTCTGTGAACCAATCAATCGTTTTTTGT
The DNA here is from genome assembly GCA_021604705.1 of marine bacterium B5-7. NCBI lineage: Bacteria > Pseudomonadati > Pseudomonadota > Gammaproteobacteria > marine bacterium B5-7. Next base: position 14,368 of record BQJM01000023.1, read on the forward strand.
AAGCCGCGTTTAAATCCATCAAGCCCTGCATAGGCTGGGAACCAAGCCAACAGCTCTTTTGCTCGTTGATTACAGGCCCACAAACGCTCAACCTCGCTATTTTTAGGGCGGATTCTGTTTGGATCCTCTGTGATTTCTACAGTGCGTCCCATAAGCTCTGCAATATACTTCGCCGTATCACCGATACTCACTTCAAAATTACTGCCCAAATTAATCACTTGACCAATACTCTCATTTGAATTTAGCGCTGCAATAAATCCTGCCGCAGTATCTTCTACAAAATTAAAATCACGTGTTGGTGTTAATGCGCCAAGCTGAATATTATCAATCCCATTGGCAACTTGAGCAATAATCGTTGGGATCACGGCTCTTGCAGACTGCCTGGGGCCATAAGTATTAAAAGGACGAACAATAGAAACCGGTGTATTAAATGCTTGATAGAATGACATAGCAATCTGATCTGCGCCGATCTTGGTCGCAGAGTATGGTGACTGCCCTTGTAGTGGATGCTCTTCAGTGATTGGGACAAATTGAGCTGTGCCATAAACTTCACTTGTCGAGGTATGTACAACTTTACTAACACCTAAACGCTTTGCCGCCTGAACAATATTGAGCGTCCCTTTGATATTGGTATCAACGTAGGTATCTGGAGAATGGTAAGAATATGGGATACCAATCAACGCAGCCAAGTGCAGCACCGCATCACAACCTTGCATGGCTGTCTCGACGCCATGCGGATCACGAATATCACCTGCAAACACATCTAACTCAGATTTTATTTTTTCATCTAAGGTGTCAAGCCACCCCCAAGCATTAAATGAGTTATACAACACAAAGGCGCGCACATCATAGCCCTGCCGAATAAGCATTTCTGTCAAATGTGAGCCAATGAAGCCATCGGCGCCGGTTAGCAAAATCTTCATCGATTATCTCCCAATATATTATATTTTGCATCAGCAATGTCAGCATCATACCTGTTAGATACAACGAAGTGCACTAAATTCTTATAAAACTCATGTGTTTTATTAGTCATTCTAGATTTAAGGTACGCCAGGCCAATAAGAGAGGCATTCTCAGTAGAAAATCTTGGAGTTAAAGTAAGAACACTCATTTTATGCCAATCAACAGGACTAACAAACCCATTTATCTGTAGTGAGTGATTATGATGCTTAGATAAGCCTCGAATTCTTAAAGCATTGTACTCAACATTACGGCTCAACGATAGACCTATCACTTGCTTTCCTTCACAGGCGTCGGTAAGCATACCACTTAGGGCATAGTATCTAAAAGGAGGATTTAAATAACCTCGTGAAAAATTGTTTTTAACTAAGAAAACATCAGTGTGACACAATGATTTATTCTGCTGGAGAAACCAAATCATTGCATTCTGCAAGGCGGTTTGTCCTAACCATGCAGAATACACTGTTACCCAATAGATTAGTCCCATAAGGATAAAAGAAATAGATACAAGCTTTATCCTAAAAGCCTTCATATTGATAGGAGAACCGATGTCTTGATAACAATGACATAACCCTACAGCAAATATCGAAAAAAACAGTGGTACAAACAACAAGTGTCTAGAGCTATAAATTTCATGTGTAAACAGCAATCTGTGATCAGAATGATTACCAGTAATTGCATACGGAAAAATCACGCTTACGTAAAGTAACAAACTCCAAAACAAAATAGCCTTACTCCGCTTTGAAGCCTTCCGTACTGCCTCCCAAGGCCATGCCTTAAAGATCAACAAAAACACCATAAAAATCATCAGCAAGAAAATAAGACTGGACACTTGCAACATCGATTTAGATGCGGCTCTCATAGCTGCGGAAATAGAAAATATAATCTGGTTATACCCTTCATAAGCATCAAACACAGGAAAATAGTGACGAGTTACAAACCAATAGAATAAAGGTAAAAAAATGAATGCCACGAGCAACAAATATTTTCGCTGCCTACTCGTGGAACCAAATATGAAATATACAGGAAGAAACACATAAAAAAGCACTAGCAGTGAAGCAAGTGAAAAAGACAAAGTGAAGAAAATCCATGAAACAAGTATATTTTTTACCCCCCGAAATCCAACCGTGTTAAAAGCTAACAAAGCAGTATAAACAGCAACAAAGAAAAACATATAACTTGTATAATAACTGGAAACACACACAAAACCTGTAAGCGTTGAACCTGGTGCAAGCAAAAATACAACCGCTGCCATGCCAGCTAAGTTTTTTTTAATATTACAATAGAGTAGGAGATAAAATAAAAGAACCGCTGATACAAAGAGACATATCAAATTCCATGCCGGATAAAATGAGAACAAACCTAATTTAAGGAAAAATAAGCGAAGAGGAAGTTCTAAGGGCCTCCCCATAGAGTATTGCAAATGCTTTAACAAACTCGCACCAGTATCTAATAAGGTATAACGATAAAAAACCCAATCATCCCAGTGTATGCCATGATCGAATAATACAGCACCATGAAGGATAAAGGTAATGAATGCTAAAAATAAAATCCATTTCAGATAATTATTCTTTTTCAAAAAAGATCGAAACAACATTTTCACAAATCCCTCTATGTTTTCTAGTCAACTCAAATACTTACGACAACCACCCCAAGTTTTTTTAGAAGAGGAATATTTTTTTCATGAATCTTTATAAACTCTCGCGTAACACTACAGGCATCTGCCCCGAAAGAAATAATGTCCCCAGTATAACCAAACTTTCTTAAATTCAATAGTGCTGAACTTGAGATCCCCACAACACACTTAAAGTCCAAGTATCGAGCAACCAATTCTATGGGCACATCTTTTGAGAGAGGAAGTGGCTTAAAACCAAGCTCCTGCTCGAGAAATGCCATCCATTCTTCTGAATCGCTAGGATGAGGTTTATAAAAAATGTGTTTAACATCATCAGACAAATTTCTTTTCATCTGGCGTAGTACATTTTTGAAAATACGTGGCGGAATATGCCTATAATACGGTTGCGATAGGAATAAAGCAGAGTCATTATCCCCAAATTTTTCTGTTACACCTATTTCCGTTGAATAATCACCTATGACCTTATTACTCAAAGAACATATGTGACAATTCTTATACTTTTCAGACTCAAGTAATTCTGGGTGATAACAATAAACAGCATGCACATTTTCTTTTTTATAGGTAGATATTGTTGACCTAAGTTGACAAGGCAATCTGTGAAAACGCATCCAGAAATATTTTAAAAATCGTTTCCTTCTTAGCTCAATAGAATAATCTGGCGTATCTATATATAAGTGAAACCCTTCGTCTATAAATGAAAGCTTCAAGTTTCCCGGGGTGAAATAACGCGCCAAATAAGTGTATATGGCATTATTACACATCCACTGTAATTCACTAACATATAAAGATATAGATCGCGGCTGATACTTCTGCAATATTTCATCTATCACAGCCAGATTAGCTCTAATATTCTTCGCAGCATTATGTGTCACACTTCGAGTCATCAATCCAAAGAAGATATCATCCCAATATGCGTCACTAGTACAGCGTTGATAAGCTCGGTCTTCACAAAATAAAACCCTCCTTTTCTCCTTAAAATATTGCGCTGAGACACAGTGAGCCGATACAACTTGCAGTGGAGAATGCACACAAAACAAATTTAACTCAGATTTGTGATTTACTCCCATGTCATTGTTCCTTCGAGGCCGTAAAGTTGCATCTGAGGTCATCGCATTTTCGAATAAGTTCGATAAAACAACAAGGCATCCACTAACGAAAAATCAAAGGCAGTATCAATGTCTATGGATCGTTCTTGAGGCAACTCAAATAATATCGTGTCATCTAAAAGTAACCTATCCTCTTCAGACAAAACATCTCTTCTCCAAATATATATGGCACCATTAAGAGAGAAGCATTTTGGCGCATCTTGCCGACGCGTCAGTGGTTTACCCAAGGGCTTTGATAAGACAATACGACCTTTCTCATCAACCTCTACCACATTAAAATATGGAGATTGATCAGTTAATGTAGCAGAAACAAGATTTGCTGCATCCGCATCTAGAAAGGTTGTAACAGCAGAACGTATGTCATCTGCACTTCTTAGAGGCGTAGTCACAGCGAGATCTACAACAACATCAAAATGAGTAGCGAACTCTCGTTCTGATGCATCTAGAAGATGTCTAATAACCGGTATTTTAGCTGAATGCTCTGTAGCCAATGTTTCTGGCCTTCGAACAAGATAGTCAACACCAGAGTTTTCCACAACAGACAAGATACGCTCAGAGTCACTGCTAACGACAATTTTGTCAAAACAAGCAGCATCTACTGCTTGCTCAACAGTATGAAGAATCAGCGGTTTCCCAGCCAACTCTTTTATATTCTTATCCGGCACCCCTTGAGAACCACCCCGGGCACAAATGCTACATAAAACTTTCATCTCTTACCTATTGAAACGTCACGCAAACACTTCCTCAAATTGTTCATCCGCCATCGCAAAGTCTTGTGGATGCCCGATGTCCAGCCAATACTCTCGGAGAGGAAAACTACCTATCGTTTTTTTAATTTCCAACAAATGTTCAAATAAAGTCGTAATATCAAAATAAGTATCATGCGGAATATAGTCTAGCGCTTCAGGTTCTAAAACATAAATGCCCGCATTCACAAAAAAACGTTCTACTGGTTTTTCTTGTATCCCTGTCACAGAGCCTTCATGTGTTCTGACCACACCATAAGGAATAGAAACATCATATTCTCGAACACACATCGTCGCAATATTATTGTGAGATTTGTGATAATTCAGCAATTGACGATAATTTACTTTGGTTAGCAAATCCGCATTCATAACAATAATGGGTTTACCTGGTTTTTCCTGTAACAAACTTAAGGCACCCGCTGTACCTAATCGTTTATTTTCTTCGAGGTATTGTATATCTACATTATATTTTTCACCTGCCCCAAAATATTGCCGAATCATTTCAGCTTTATAATTTAAACTCACAATAAAATTTTTAAATCCAAATTCTGAAAACCCATCAATAATATTTTCCAGAATAGGTTTCCCACCCACTTTCAATAAGGGCTTTGGACAATCATTTGTTAAAGGCTTTAAGCGAGAACCTAATCCACCAGCCATCAGCACAACCAAATTATCTAATGAATTATCAGAGGCTAATTCATCAATCAACAATAAGTCTACAACAATCCCATTTTCATCAAGAACAGGCACTTGGTTAAATGCTTTTTTCTGCATGCGCTTGAGCAATTCTTCTTGGTCGTAATCTTTACCCACAGTAAATGGCGTTGCATTCATGATAGTATCAACTGCCACATCCATCGAGACTTTCGCTAACAATGCACGCCGCACCTCAATATCCGTCATCATGCCAAGCAATTTTTTATTATCATCAACAACCAATGCAACACGAAGACCCACTTCATCGATAATTCTCGTTGCATCATAGATACTCGTGCCAAGTGTAATAAGCGTTTTTTGCCAAGATTTCATTGTCATGCAAATTCCCTCGCTGGCAACCCTTTTACTTTTGTATTCGCTGGCACATTTCCCACAACAACAGCGCCCGCCGCAATCAAACTGCCGGCGCCAATACAAACACCTTGTAACAAAATAGCCCCGGCGCCAATATGTGCACCCTCTTCAATACTAACACCGCCACATACTGTGACGCCTGGTGATATATGAACGTGTGCTGAAATCTGTGTATCGTGATCAACGGTTGCAGCTGTATTAATGATGACATTGTCAGCTATTTTTGCTGAGGCCTGAATAATAGCGCCCGCCATCACCTGAGCAGATGGTGACACTTCGGCAAACTGATTCACTGTTGCTGAAGGATGAATCCCACCCACAATGGTGTAACCCGCGGCTTTAAATTGTTGATACAAGGCTATACGAGTGGGATGAGGCAATACACTACCCACGCCAATCGCTAAATCATATTCATCTGCTGGACACTGCTCAGCCAATCGCTGGTCTTCTACATAGGATAACGCACTAAAAAATGTATCCATGTCACTGCGCTGTTTACATGTGATAGAAGACACCACTCGGGCATTCAGCTGCAGCAACTCATACAGAACTTTAGCATGCCCACCAGCACCAATAAGCACAATAGGTTTAGCTTTCATGGGTAATGACCTCATCGAGCACATAATTTTTTGTTGCTTTATTTCCTAACAGCGCCCAATAATGTTGTGATGACAGGCCTAATCCAGCGCGCTTCACCATCAGGTTTTTTTCTGAAAAAGTCTCACCAGCATTTATTTTTTTTGCAGCAACAATGACTCGCGTAGCCACTTTGGCATTTTCCAACGCATCGACAGATGGTCGTTTAAGCCCATCACCCAGAGCCAGTTCAATATCACGTATACCAGTGACCATCTGCGTAAAAGTATCCGGCTCAATCGAGGCTTGATGATCGGGTCCAGGTAAGTTGCGATCAAGCGTAATATGTTTTTCAATCACAGATGCACCCAATGCTGCTGCCGCAATGGCAATATGAATCCCTTCAGAATGGTCTGAGAAGCCAACCGGCAAATGAAATGCATGACGTATTGTTTGCATCGCCTTAAGATTAATCCCTTGAGGTGGTGCAGGATATGCCGTTGTGCATTGAAGCACTGTTACAAAACTTGCTAGTGCCGCCTGTCCTTCATCACTGTAATAAGCAAGTCGACTAGCATCCATGGTAGGTTGCTCATTGGGCTGCGTAAAACCTAGCGCTAAGGCTTGCAGCGCATGCTGTATATCTGTTAAATCTGCCATCCCTGTTGATATGATCACAGGCACCCGCTCTTTTGCAATCGCAAAGAGCAAAGGATAATTTGTTAAATCCCCAGACCCCACTTTGATTTTTTCTACTTGACAGCTCTCGATCAACATAGCCAAACTATCATGATCAAACGGTGTGGAAAGAAACGCAATACCTCGCTGAAGACAGTGTCTCTTTAATAAAATATGTTGTGCACGCGTTAATTCATATTGCTTTAATAATGCAAACTGAGAAATATCTGCCTGTACATTTGTCTGTTGATATTTGGCCATTTTTGTTGATTGAGAAACCAACGACTCAGTGCGATAAGACTGAAATTTTACAGCATCAGCACCTGCATCAACTGCAGCATCGATGAGTTGCAGCGCCTTATCCAAATCACCATTATGATTAACGCCAATTTCTGCAATGATAAAAACGCCGTCTTGCTTTTGCATCATGCGTGCTCCGCTATTCGCCGATACCCATCCTCATACCGCACAATATCATCTTCGCCGAGGTACTCGCCGGTCTGGACTTCGATGACTTCTAGCGGCTTATCACCAAAGTTACTTAAACGGTGTTTCATATGTTGTGAGATGTACGTCGATTCGTTTTCGCGTAACACTAACTCATCGTCGCCTCGCACAATGGTCGCGACACCATGAACCACCACCCAGTGCTCGGCGCGCTGCGTGTGGCTTTGCAAGGACAACTTCGCACCCGGATTTACCGTAATACGCTTTACTTTGTAGGCAGGACCTTCAATTAAGGTTTCATAATAACCCCATGGGCGATATACCTTGCAATGTGCATTAATTTCGTCGCGTTGCTTAGCCTTTAAGGCGTTAACAATATGCTTCACTTCTTGATCGCGTGCACGGTCACTCACTAACACCACATCATCCGTCACCACAATCGCTAAGTCTTTCACGCCAACAGTCGCCAACAGCTTTTCTTTGCTCATCAGCAATGAATTACTGGTGTCATGTGCAATCACATCTCCATCTAGCACATTGCCATTTTCATTGGCTTCTCGTTGCGCCCACAGACTGCCCCAAGAACCAATGTCGCTCCAGCCTGCATCCAATAAAACGACCGCAACATTATCTGCTTTTTCCATGATCGCGTAATCAATCGAGTTACCGTCAATTTTATTAAAATGTGTTTTATCTAGGTAGAAAAAATCTTCCGTGTCTCGGCCCTGTGCTAGTGCTGCCTGGCAGTGTGCCAACATGGCTGGTTCTAAGTGTTGATAGGTATCAAGCGTAGATTGTACACGCAGCACAAACATCCCATTATTCCAGTGGAAATTGCCTGCGGCGATGTATTGCTCTGCTTGTTCACGTGCAGGTTTCTCGACAAACTGGGCAACAGTGAATGTATCGTCAGCCAATGATTTTCCCGATTGCACATAACCATAACCTGTTTCAGGATGTGTGGGTTTACAACCAAAGGTCACCAAATGATTTTTTTCTGCCGCATCAACGGCATGCGCAACCGCACGCTGGAAAGCAGCTTCGTCTTCAATCACATGATCAGCTGGCATAATCAACACAATCGGATCGTCTGCCATTTTTTGTGCGACCATACACGCAATCGCAACAGCAGGCGCGGTATTTTTACCTTCGGGTTCTAAAATCATCGCACTAGGCATCACACCAATTGCACGCAATTGCTCTGCCATTAAAAAACGATGATCTTGATTGGTGATCACCACGGGCGCTGTCGCATGCGGCAAACGTGCCGCACGTTGCGCCGTCATTTGCACAAGACTCAGCTCGCTATCTAAAAGCGTATGAAATTGTTTGGGATACAATGCACGGGACAATGGCCACAAGCGAGAGCCTGTGCCACCGGACAAAATGACAGGAATTAATGTTCTTCTTTCCATAAAGCAAAAAAGGCGCCATCGGCGCCTTTCCATTTAAGTTAGCCTTCAAAATTTAGCCAATTATAAGGTGATCTTGCAACTTTGTCAGTAACTTTGTACTAAATCCCGGCACTGCAGTGACATCTTTTAGTTGTTTAAATGCCCCATGCGTATTACGGTAATCAAGCAACGCTTTTGCCTTCGCAGAACCAATGCCAGCAAGCTGCGTTAACTGATGAATGTCCGCTGTATTGATGTTGATTTTTTCATCAGAATCTACAAGCACAACTGGCACCGACGAGACCGCCTTTTGATGCACCTGATGCTTATGATGTGCCGGATGCTTCAGCGCATGTGCAGCAAAACTAAATTGACAACAACCCAACGAGATCAACATACCCAAGAACGTAAGAATTCGCATAACCATTTCCTTTTAAGATGAATTGAAAGAACACGCGGGCAGTGTGACATTAGCGGGGTGTGCAAGGATATCAGTATACGCTGAAAATGAAGTTCGAAAGACTCACCGCCAAGAAGTAGCGCGATCGGGTACCACTGTCGAAAACACGCAAACTAACTGCCTTCCCTGGCGCTCGATGCCGGCATCCCTGCCGCCAACGGTTTTCAAAAGTGGTACGCCGATCACGCCTTTCATAAGTTATTAGTTATTTCTCACTCAGTAAATTTAATGTCCTCAGATAATCATGAAGAGCAGTGGCGGGGTGTTTTCCAAGAGGCAGCGTGTCAAAGCACTGGTCCCAGTGTTGCAGTACGAGTACTGCACACGGGGGAAGTATCTAGTGCCTTGCAGGTAGCATGGCCACTGTTTTGATCGAGGACTTTCGAATAAAGCGACGTGACAGCTGGCGAGTTGGAAAATATGCCCCCCACTGTTCAACACAGATTGTTTGTAGGGTTAAAGCGGTACTAAATGGAGATCCCGCGTCAAGCGCGGGATGACGGCGGTGGCAAAGCGGTACTAAATGGAGATCCCGGGTCAAGCGCGGGGTGACAGGTGTGGCCAGAATGACAGTGCTGACAGACTAATCCCCTTCCACACCCTGAATCGGCTTAACCTCGCCCCAATACCGGCAAGTTGGGCACTGCCAATGCATGGTGCGGCCAGAGAAACCACAATGCGAGCAACGGTAAATCGGCTTATGCTGCATTAAACTTTCGACCAATGATTTTAACATCAGTAAATTTTCACGTGTCGCATCATTGCTATCTTCTAACTGCATTTCCACCAATCGTTGCAAACCACGAATCGAAGGCTGCTTCACTAAATATTTGGAAATTAACTGCATGGCTTCCGCACGCCCACGCATATGTTGAAGATAATCCGCCAACAATAAAACCACGGAAATTTTAGGGTTTTTAGCAAGACACTTTTCTAAATAAGTAATAAATTCATCTTGTGCATCCAATGCTTCATAGCACTGCGGCAAATACGCCATCGCCTGGGATAAGAATTCCGGGGCTAAATCAATGACGCGCTTAAACGATTTAATCGCTAACTTATAACGCCCAAAGCGGTATTCTAATTCTGCCTGAATCAACAAGGCCCGTATGGCATGTTTGTCCGATGACAGTGCGCGCTTCACTTGTTGATCGGCCTGCTCCAAACGATCTTCTCGCAACATTTCTTCGGCAAGCTCACAATAATAATGTGCCATCGTCGTATTCAGCACACCACCTTTTAAAGAAGCCAAACGTCGCGCCGTTGCAATCGCTTGCAACCATTCTTTTTCACGCTCATAAATCATGAGCAAATGTTTAAACGCATCAGCTTGTCTGTCGCCAGTGTTCACAACCTCTAGAAATAGACGTTCCGCACGATCGAGCACCCCCGCATGCAAATAATCTTTGCCAAGCTCAAGCAATGCATCAATACGGTTTGCTTTAGATAGTTGCGGGCGCGCAATCAAATTTTGGTGAATCTTAATCGCACGATCAGCTTCACCTCGACGACGAAATAAACTGGCCAGCGCCAAGTGGGTTTCCACCGTGTCACTGTTCACTTCTAACATTTTAATGAAAATATCGACGGCTTTATCTTGCTGTTCGTTCAGCAAGAAATTAAGCCCCTGCAAATACGCTTTTGGTAAAGAAAATGTGCTCGGCGTTTTAGCGGCAACTTGACGACGCGCGGCCAACCAACCAGACAAAGCAGCAATAGGCAATAATAATAAAAACCAGGGAGAGATCAAGTTATACTCTGTAGCAATCATGCAGCATAATCATCATGTAGAGGCGTATCAGGATTATTCACACGATCACGCAAAGCCTTACCCGGCTTGAAGTGTGGGACAAATTTTTCGTCCAGCTGCACATTAACACCGGTCTTAGGGTTACGTCCCTTCCGGGCCGCGCGATGATGCAATGAAAAACTACCAAAACCACGAATTTCTACGCGCCGCTTTTCATGTAATGCATTAATTAAACCGTCTAGCACTGTCTTTACCGACAGCTCTACGTCTCGGTAGGACAAGTGAGGTAATTTACTCGCTAGGGTATCGATGAGTTCTGATTTAGTCATGGCAGTTTCCTTTTGCATGTTAACTAAACATTACGTCACAATCGTCCTTCTTGGAAGAAGATCCCGGATATTTGCTGCGCAAATTCCGGGATGACAAAGTGGTTGGCAGGATTTTTACCGGTCTAAGGTAGTCATCCCGCCACCCCGCTCTTTAGTCGTCAGACTGACTTTTCAACAAGTCACCCAACGTAGTCTTAGAAGCACTTTCTGATTCGCGTTTTTGTGTAGCCATCGCAACTTTGTGCTCTTCAGCTTCTCTGACTCTGACAGACAAGTTCACCATTTGTGTTTTTTTGTCGATGCCCATCACTTTCGCTTCAACAGTCTCGCCCACTTTCAAATGCTGGGTCAGATCATCAATTTTATCTGCGTTTAAGTCATTGGCTTTCAAGAGTCCTTGGCCTTCGCTCAGCGTAATAATCGCTTGCTTCGCATCAACAGATTCTACAGTACCGGTCACAACAGAACCTTTACCGTGTCCAGTTGCATCGCCACCAGGATTATCACTCAACTGTTTGATACCAAGAGAAATACGTTCGCGGTCCGCATCAATGGCCAAGATAGCCGCTTCAACGTCTTGTCCTTTCTTGTAATCACGTACCGCTTCTTCGCCAGCCGCAGTCCAAGAAACATCTGACAAGTGAATCAAACCATCAATCTCGCCACTTAAGCCAATGAAGATACCAAAGTCAGTAATCGATTTGATGTTACCATGGACTTTATCGCCAACATTATGTGTTGCCGCAAAAGCTTCCCATGGGTTAGATTGACACTGCTTGATACCCAATGAAATACGACGACGTTCTTCGTCGATTTCTAAAATCATCACTTCAACTTCATCGCCCAAGTGCATGATTTTCTTCGGATTTACATTTTTGTTTGTCCAGTCCATTTCAGAGGAGTGAACCAAACCTTCCACGCCAGTTTCGATTTCAACGAAACACCCGTAATCAGTAATGTTGGTCACTTTACCAAACAAGCGCGTTTCATTCGGATAACGTCCAGCAATATCTTGCCATGGATCGTGACCCATTTGTTTCA
>BQJM01000024.1 GCA_021604705.1 marine bacterium B5-7
GAAGAAAATTTGCTAACGGATTTAAATATACATATTGCTTATGATACGGATGTGACTGAAAAAGGCATTGAGGCTTGTATGCAAACCGCCTTAATGCATTTGCAGCAACACTGTGATGTATTGGGGATTAGCATTGATTTAGATGGCTTTGATCCCGCCGATGCACCGGGTGTTGGCACCTTAGAACCAAATGGTATTCCATTACAAGATTTCTTGAAAAGTCTTGCCGCGTTCAAAGCGCAAGACATTCAATTTATCGGCGCAGAAATTACAGAATACAATCCGAGTTTGGATAAAGATGATCGGACGTTGGAAACATTAAGACAGTGTATGTTGGGGTTAGCGCCGTTATTGTAGTCAATGATGGAGATCCCGGCTCAAGGCCGGGATGACATGCTCACCCCGTCATTCCGGCGAAGGCCGGGATGATATGCTCACCCCGTCATTCCGGCGAAGGCTGGGATGATATGCTCACCCCGTCATTCCGGCGAAGGCCGGAATCTCCTGCTAGCACTGCTGCCGTGCTAAAGCACTTCGTCGTCTTCTAAACCCGCGTGTCTGATAATCGCACGTAGCGCACTTAATGATTCGACCTGAATTTGGCGGACCCGTTCACGCGTCAGTTTAATCTTTTCGCCTACTTCTTCCAGTGTCATTATTTCTTTGTTATTTAAACCAAAGCGATGTTCGATGACAGCACGTTGTTTTTCCGTTAATTCATCTAACCATTTTTTCAAATGATCTTGCATGCCTTCGTCTTGTAACATTTGCACCGGGTCTAATGCATTATCATCCGCCACCGTATCCATTAAAGGTTTATCCACTTCTGTGCCACCAGGAGAGTCTAAAGAAGCCACTCGCTCATTTAAATCTAAAATGCTACGCACATCTTCTAAAGGTTTATCAACTTTTTCTGCGATTTCTTCAGCAGTAGGTTCATGATCTAATTCTTGTGTTAGTTTTCGCGCCGCGCGAAGATACACATTCATTTCTTTCACCACGTGTACAGGCAAACGGATTGTGCGCGTTTGACTCATCAAAGCACGTTCGATCGTTTGACGAATCCACCAGGTTGCATACGTTGAGAAACGAAATCCACGCTCTGGATCAAATTTTTCAACACCGCGAATCAAACCCAAGTTGCCTTCATTGATTAAATCAGCAAATGCCAAGCCACGGTTTAAATAGCGCCGTGCAATTTTCACAACTAAACGTAAGTTACTAGAAATCATCTGATCTTTAGCCGCTTTATCTTCTTGTTGAACTTTACGGCCCAACTCAACTTCTTGTTCTGCTGTTAACAGTGGGGCAAAACCAATTTCTTGTAAATACAATTGTGTCGCATCCGCTTGTTTACGCGTGCGATTATCGATTGTTAGTAAGCTTTCTTCGGGAATATCTTCATCAGCTGCGTCACTATCTTTGACTGCATCCTCTTGTGATTTTGGTACCGCTTCATTAGTATCATCTGCGAGATCATCTGCCATCGTGGTCTCCATGTTTAGGCTTTCCTTAGGTATCTGAGCGGATTAACGGGCTTTCCATTGCGCCGGATCTCAAAATGTAGCATGTTTCGATTCGTGCCGCTATGACCCAAGCGCGCAATTGATTGACCCGCCTTCACTATTTGACCCTCTTTGACCAAAATTGACCGGTTATGCCCATACGCCGTTAAATAACTCGCATTGTGTCGGATGATAACCAAGTTGCCATAACCACGTAAACCATGCCCGGCATACACGACTTCTCCAGGCGCTGCAGCATGCACCGGCGTATCTTGCTTTGCTGTAATGTCGATACCTTTGTTGCGAGGAGGATGATAAGCATGCAACAAATGTCCCTGCACTGGCCAATGCCAATGAGGCGCAGCCGCGGTGTGCTGTACAAAATGATGTTTTTTTGCTGCATGTTTTTTATAGTGATGTTTTTTAGCCACATGTTTTTTATGATAAGTTTTTTTCTTATGTGTCGTTTTGCCCTTGGCTTTATGCCAAACAATATGTTTTTTCGTAGAGCGCGATTTTTTTAATTTCACCGGTGCTTTGTGTGATATTTTTCTTAAGCTAATACGTTCACCCACATGCACAGGGTATGGTGCTCTTATACCATTAATACTAGCGATCTCACGATAGTCTTTACCAAAACGAAAAGCGATAGCATACAAAGAGTCGCCAGGTTTTACGATATAGATTTTTTGTGTGCTAGGCACATGACTGCGATCAGCAATGGGGGCTGTGCCGTCAGTGGCGCAAGCAGTGAGTGAGAGCAACAGTGATAGCAGAAAACCCCGGATCAAGCCCGGGGCGACAGCAGTGCGCAGAGCTGTAAGCCTTTTACACCACATCTTTCAACCATCCAGAGATTTTCTCAAACGCTTCATAATGCGTCCAATCCGTTTGCAACGGTGTAATCGACACCTTGTTTTGCATGATGGCATGAAAATCTGTGCCTGGCCCAGCATCTTGTTCTTTACCCGCAGGGCCCACCCAATAAACATCATCACCACGTGGATCTTTGGTGGGTATCATAGGTTGTGCAACATGTCGCGTACCTAGGCGCGTAATTTCATAACCACGCAATTCTTCGAAAGGCACATCGGGCACATTAATATTTAAAATAGTATTTGCAGGCAATTGCCCTTTGATCACTTGTGACACCAAACGCTCTGCGACTTTACCCGCTGTCTCATAATGTTTGTGCTCACCTGCAAGAGAAAATGCCAGTGCAGGCAAACCTAAAGAACGCCCTTCTGTCGCTGCAGCAACCGTGCCGGAATACAACACATCATCACCTAAGTTCGATCCAGCATTAATACCTGAAACAACAATATCCGGACGCTTATCCAATAAGCCTGTAATCGCTAAATGAACACAATCCGTCGGTGTGCCTTCCACGCTAATAATGCCGGGCTCTAAATGTTTTGCGTGCAATGGTGCAGACAAAGTTAAAGAGTTGCTTGCGCCACTACGATTGCGATCTGGCGCAATCACCTGCACCTCACCAAGTCCCTGCATACTCTTCGCTAACATGTCGATGCCTTTCGCATAGACACCATCATCATTCGATACCAAAATAAACATAATCTTATCCTTCTACTATTTTACCACTTGGTAAAATGTCTCGCCTTTCTTAATCATACCTAAATCACGTCGCGCATGGCCTTCCACCGCCTGCTTCCCTCTTTTCAAATCATGTATTTCACGTGCCAATGTTTGGTTCTTCTGTCGAAGCCCTTCATTCTCTTTTTTTAAATCAACCACTTTCTGATGTGTTGCCAGTAAAGAAAATACGCTCCCTTTCTCAAACCATAATTTATATTGCAACAACAAAAACAAGGTCACCAATAATGCGACTAGCCACTTCATCGTTGTTTTCCTGCAAACACTGCATCGGCACCTAAGTACTGCTCGATACGTAATAGTTGATTATACTTGGCAACCCGATCGCTGCGACAGAGCGAACCGGTTTTAATTTGTCCGGCTGCAGTGGCAACAGCTAAATCAGCAATCGTTGTATCGGCAGTTTCCCCAGAACGATGAGAAATCACGCAGTGATAACCCACATCTTTGGCCATGCTGATCGCAGCCATGGTTTCAGTTAACGTGCCAATTTGATTCGGTTTAATTAAAATGGCATTTGCAATCTCACGCTCAATGCCTTTCGCCAATATTTTAGGATTTGTTACAAACAAATCATCACCAACCAACTGTACACGGTCACCTAAACGTTCCGTCAACAATTTCCAGCCCGACCAATCTGTTTCTGCTAAACCATCTTCAATGCTGACAATGGGATATTGATCTACCCAACTTTCTAAAACATCAATCATCGCTGGCGCACTTAAATGTTTTTCTTCAGAATATAAATGATACTGCCCATCGCGATAAAATTCTGAGCTCGCTACATCCAAGGCTAATTGGATATCATCACCCACTTTAAACCCAGCATGTTCAATGGCTTGCAGAATGATTTCTATCGCTGCATGATTCGCCGGTAAATTAGGGGCAAAACCACCTTCATCACCTACAGCGGTTTGCAGCCCTTTTTGTTTGAGCAAGGCTTTTAATGCATGAAAAATCTCAACACCATAACGTAAACATTCTGAAAAACTATTCGCACCCGCAGGTACAATCATAAATTCCTGAATGTCGACATTGTTATCGGCATGCGCACCCCCATTAATAATATTCATCATCGGTAATGGCAAGGTATAAGGTCCATTCGGATTTAAATGCTCGAAAAGCATTGTATGCTGTGATGCGGCGCACGCTTTTGCAAAAGCTAAGGATACCGCCAAAATAGCATTCGCTCCTAATTTAGCTTTATTTTCTGTGCCATCTAAATTAATTAAGCACTCATCCAATGCTGCTTGATCGGAAAACGATTGTCCCTGCAAGGCTGGCCAAATTGTTTCGTTAATATGTCCGACTGCTTGACGTACGCCTTTACCTAAGTAACGTTCATCTTTGTCACGCAATTCAATCGCCTCGCGCGATCCCGTTGATGCCCCTGACGGTGAAGCTGCACGGCCCATCGCACCACCTTGCAATATCACATCTACTTCCACAGTGGGATTACCACGTGAGTCCAGAATCTCGCGCGCGAGTAATCGTTCTACTTGAAACATGTTTTAAACCTTAATCTGCTGAAACAGGTGGTGGCGCAAGCACTTCACGCGACCCATTACTTTCCATGGGACTAACAATGCCAGCGCTTTCCATGGTTTCTATTAAGCGTGCAGCGCGATTATATCCAATCTTTAAGCGTCGCTGCACCAAAGAAATAGATGCACGACGTGTTTCAGTGACAATGCGCACCGCCTGGTCATAAAAAGCATCTTGTTCTGAGTCGCCGCCATCACTATCACCCGGATTACCGCTATCAACACCAGGAATGAATTCACTGACAGCTGCACCCGTTAAAATTTCTTCATCATAATCAGGCTCACCATACTCACACCAATGTTTCACAACATTGTGTACTTCATGATCGGCAACAAAGGCACCGTGCACTCGCACTGGCAAACTGGTCCCAGGTGGCATATACAACATATCACCGTGCCCAAGTAATTGTTCGGCACCCTGTTGATCAAGCACCGTCCGCGAATCGACACGTGATGAGACTTGGAAGGAAATCCGCGTAGGAATATTTGATTTAATCAAACCTGTAATCACATCGACTGATGGCCGTTGCGTCGCTAAAATCATGTGGATCCCTGCAGCCCGCGCCTTTTGTGCAATACGTGCAATCAGGGATTCCACTTTTTTACCGACAACCATCATCATGTCAGCAAACTCATCGACGACGACCACAATACAAGGTAACGGCTCAAGATAACATTCGTTACCTGTTTCATCTGCTGGATATAAAGGATCTTGAATCGGCTCACCTTTGGCTTTCGCTTCTTTTACTTTTTTATTAAAGCTCGCTAAATTTCGTACGCCTTGTGATGCCATTAATTTGTAACGTCTATCCATTTCCGCAACGCACCAACGCAGTGCATTAGCCGCTTCTTTCATGTCGGTCACAACAGGCGTTAATAAATGTGGAATGCCTTCGTAAATCGATAACTCCAACATTTTTGGATCGACCATGATTAAACGCACTTCTTCTGGCGATGCTTTAAATAGGAAGCTCAGTAACATGGCATTCAAGCCCACGGATTTACCTGAGCCCGTTGTACCAGCCACCAACAAATGTGGCATCTTCGCCAAATCCACCACAACCGGATCACCCGCAATATCAACACCCAGCGCCAAAGAAAGCGGGGATCGCGCAGAATCATAAGCTTCTGAGGAAAAGATTTCTCGCATATGCACCATTTCTCGGTGCTCATTTGGAATCTCTAAACCAATAAAACTTTTACCCGGAATGACCTCAACCACACGCACGCTGGTTATAGATAAAGAACGCGCTAAATCTTTGGCTAAACCAGAGATGCGACTGACCTTCATGCCAGGTGACAAACTTAATTCGAAACGCGTGATCACAGGTCCAGGATAAACGCCTTCAACTTTGGCTTTAACCCCAAACTCTTGTAAACGTGCCTCCACGTTGTCTGCCATCAATTGCAACTTATCTTGAGACTGCACAATGTGCATGGTTTTTTGTATGGGGTCTAATGTATCTAAAGAAGGTAACTTTGTATTCTCTGCACGCACACGCGGTTTGAATACTTTGGCTTTTCTCGGTGGTGCCATTGTAGGTGCTGGTGCACGTTCAGCAACTGGTGCAGCCGCTTGAATCGTTGGTGCTGGCTTAGCGCCGGGTGCAGCTACTGCTGCAGGTTTTATCGTTGGCGTTGGCGCTGCCACTTGAGGCGGCCTTGCCTGCGCCTTACGCTCTTGGCGTTCACGTAGTCGTGCCGCTAGGTTTACAATGCTGTCTTTCACTTGAGGTAAAGCAATTTTCAGTGCTGCCCACACTTTTTGTGCGGCCCACAAACCCGCTGTTCCGCAGCCTTCTAATAATTGTAGCCACGATAAACCCGAAAACAGTGTGACCCCAATCAAACACAAGGCAATCATCAACAAAGTCGCCCCACCAGGATTAAGCGTATCCACAAAAGCGTTTTCCATCATCGCACCAAGGATCCCGCCCGCCTTAAAAGGTAAATGTGTATTACTCATGAGGTGTAAACTCAACAAACCCGCACCGGCGCACATCACAAATAAGAATCCTAATAAGCGCATACCAACTAATGCTTTATCTGTTTCTGCGATGCGGCGGCCTTCACGAAACACCACCCAAGCCCAGGCCCCTAAAATGGGGGGGAATGCGTAAGCCAAATAACCGAATACATAAAAAAAGAAATCGGCAAACCACGCGCCTGCGCGCCCGCCTGCATTTTCTATGATGAGTGCGGCGCCGGTGTTTGACCAACCCGGATCGGTGATGTGATAGGTCACTAACGAGACCATGAAAAATATGCTCACGGCCATACAAAAAATCAACAGGCCCTCGCGTAAACGATGGCTGTGAATAATTGGCGTTTGGGATTGTTTGTTTCTTGCCAAAGTGGTTTTCCTTTATTCGGTAACTGTCTGATTATTATGGAAAAAATTAGCCTCCACGTCAATAAAACTTGCACCGTGAAACAGTTCAGTTAGAATGCGGTTATTCAATCAGTATTCACAGGATTTATCTCATGTCAGACACTCAACACCACCACTTGATCATTATCGGCTCAGGCCCTGCCGGTTATTCTGCTGCCGTTTATGCGGCACGTGCCAATCTCAAACCCGTCATCATCACCGGCATGGAGCAAGGTGGTCAGTTAATGACAACGACTGATGTGGAAAATTGGCCAGGTGATCCCGGTGATCTACAAGGCCCCGACTTGATGTCACGCATGCAAGCCCATGCAGAAAAGTTTGAAGCACAGTTGGTTTTTGACCATATTAACAACGTGGATTTTTCTAAGCGTCCATTCACCTTAAGTGGTGATAATGCCACCTATACTTGTGATGCTTTGATTATTGCAACCGGTGCTAGCGCAAAATATTTAGGCCTCCCCTCTGAAGAAGCCTTTAAAGGCAAAGGTGTCTCTGCTTGCGCAACATGTGATGGTTTCTTTTATCGTGATGCAGACGTTGCGGTTGTGGGCGGTGGTAACACGGCGGTTGAAGAAGCCCTCTATTTATCGAACATTGCGAAACACGTAACCGTGATTCATCGTCGCGATCAATTCCGTTCAGAGAAGATTTTGATTGACCGTTTGATGAAGAAAGTCGACGAAGGCAAGGTCACCGTTGAATGGGATCACACCTTAGATGAAGTACTGGGTGACGATAGCGGCGTCACAGCCCTACGCATCAAGCACACAAAATCCGATGCGACGAAGCAGGTCGATGTCAAAGGCGCCTTCATTGCCATTGGACACAAACCCAATACCAGTATTTTTGAGGGCCACCTCGACATGCAGAATGGGTATATTACGATTAAAAGCGGCACCGAAGGCAATGCAACGGCCACCAGTGTTGAAGGGGTTTTTGCGGCGGGTGATGTAGCTGATCACATCTATCGCCAAGCCGTGACCTCTGCGGGCAGCGGCTGTATGGCAGCCTTGGATGCCGAGCGGTTTTTGGATGCGCAAGACGCGTAACAAAATGCCGCGTTGAATGTCCACACCATGACAGAATTTTCTAGCTAATTTGCCTTAATGGTTTGCTAAGGTTTGACACGCCTGGTCAACAAGTGTACTATCCTGCCATAATACCAAGATCACCTGGAAACACACGCCATGCCAACAAGTAGCATTAATGACCTCCCCTTAGAGCTAACAACTCACATCATTCGATGGGTCGTGCATGAGACCGAGCCCGAAGAGCTCTTCAATAAAATGTTCATCTTGGGGCAGCTTTTGGCTGCTAGCCGGGGGGACACCAAGATCATCCGCCTCTTATTAGAAAACCCCGAGGCTAAAGCAGCTTGCTTATCGGATAAGGGGCTCCGCAATAATGAGGGCAACAGCCCCCTGCATGAGGCTTATGAGCACAGCGACAGCATCCGCCTCTTATTAGAAGACCCTGACGCTAAAGCAGCTTGTTTGGGTAAAGGGCTAATGGACAATAAAGGCTTCACAGCCTTTTACAACCCCTTCGTCCATGGAAAGACCGACGTCGTAGACCTCTTGCTCGCAGAGCCTGAAGTTTGCAACGCAATATTATTAGCCGCAAACCAGGAAGACAACAAACCAGCAGATTTTAATTTCAGGCCAGGAATAAAAACACGCCTGGAAGAAAGTCTGCAACAATCTAGGACTACAAGTTATGCCAAGTGATAGCCATCTAAGCCAAACGAGTATTGATTTAGCCCTAGAAAGAACCGTAGAACAACACCTGCACTCTAACGCAACACTGCTCAAACAGTCGCATCTCGCTTATGCGCGCGCGCTATTAGATGCAATTATCAAGGATCCAACCATCCCCCTCACCACCCTTTTAGCAAAGAACGATAGCTCAATCACTGAAAAAGAACTGTTAAAATACTTATTAGAAAAGACGGTCCTCCTCCCCCTTGCCAGAGCTCTGGATTTAAAAGACTTCTTAGCACACATCTATAGGATTGCTGAAAGGCAATTTACTAACCAAGATAGCAAGCGAGAGTGGCTGCAGCATATATCTTATTCCACCCCCGTTCATCAAGGCGGTTACCCTAGTGGTGCTGAATTACGTGGCTGGGCCTATTTAACGGACCAGCCTGCTCACCTACTTAAGGCCATTGACAGAACTAGCGGCATCCAGACAGCTGAAAACCTACGGAGCTTACATAACGCTGCATTTCTCGGAGCGACACGCTGTATCACTGCCCTACTTCAAAACAATCACATCCGTAATGTGCTCTTAAATACAGGATTAGTAGATCAACAGGGCAATACTGCGCTACATGTGGCTGTTCTGTATGGGCTCCCCGGCACCGTGCAGCTTTTACTTGAACACCCCGAGGCTAAAGCGGCTTTCTTAGATAAAGGACTAAGAAACAAAGACGGGAATACACCCCTACATTACGCGGCTAGCATTTGGAGAGATAACATGGCGTTTATCGACGCTTTGCTCACAAGTCCTGACGCTTTCGCCGCCATGCTGCTTGTTCAAAATAAGGAGGAGCTATCTCCCGATATGTCTGCTACTAGGGCTTCAAAACCAGAAATAACCACCCACCTGATAAAAGCTCAATGGGAACATCACGGCGCTGTGGCAGCTATCTCCTTAAGCAGAAGCATGCGCAGAAAAGCCCTTTTTGCAAACAAACCATTGACTTTTTTTACCCCCACCCTTCTGTTCTCAACCAGAGAACCAATACAAGCTATCAGCCCCAATAAACATCTGAGCCCCTCTCTCACCCATTGATTCAACTGAAGTTTTTAGAGTCAAACGGTCTTCCATCAAGAAAGATGACAGCGGTTCATCCAGCTGGTACAATCGCACAAATTTTGTAAAAGAGACTGAAAAAATGGCGAAAGAAGAGAATATCGAAATGGA
Source organism: marine bacterium B5-7 (assembly GCA_021604705.1). Classification (NCBI taxonomy): domain Bacteria; kingdom Pseudomonadati; phylum Pseudomonadota; class Gammaproteobacteria; species marine bacterium B5-7. The sequence goes on from BQJM01000024.1 coordinate 9,984, forward strand.
AGGCACGGTCATTGAGACCCTACCTAAAACCACATTCCGTGTTGAGCTGGATAATGGCCACGTGATGATGGCTTATATTTCAGGTCGCATGCGTAAAAACTATATTCGTATTCTGACCGGTGATCGCGTCACCGTCCAAATGACACCATACGACTTATCTCGTGGTCGTATCACCTTCCGTAACAAAGGCGGTAAAAAACCTGCGGAAGCACCACAAGACGCACCGGCTGAAACAAACAGTGACGATGCAGCAGCCGCTGCACCGGAAACACCAGCAGAATAATTTAGCGTTACGAACCCAATAAAAAAAAAGCGTTCACATGAACGCTTTTTTTTATTTAGCAAATACTATTCGTTGGCTTCAGACTCACGAACCGGTGACTTATTGTCTTTAGAAATTTCAAACTTCAGCTCACCATCACGCTCCACCACCATGACATGACCGCCATCAGATAGCTTGCCAAATAAGATTTCTTCAGCCAATGATTTTTTCAAACTATTTTGGATCAAACGCTCCATCGGACGCGCACCCATCGTCGGATTATACCCATGCTCTGCTAACCAAGCACGCGCCGACACATCCACTTCTAAGTACACACCTTTTTGTTCAAGCTGGACTTCAAGCTCTGTTAAGAACTTATCAACCACATGCGTAATCACTTGGCTATCAAGCGCTTTAAACTGCACAATGGCATCTAAACGATTACGGAATTCTGGTGCAAACACACGATCCAATTCGCCCATGCCATCAGTACTATGATCTTGTTCTGTGAACCCTACCGTAGAACGCTGCATCATTTGCGCGCCCACATTAGACGTCATCACTAAAATCACATGACGGAAATCCGCTTTACGTCCATTATTATCCGTCAATGAACCATGGTCCATCACCTGCAATAAAATATTGAAAATGTCGGGATGTGCTTTTTCGATTTCATCCAGCAATAAAACAGCATGCGGTGTTTTCACAACAGCATCGGTTAACAAACCACCCTGCTCATAACCCACATACCCCGGAGGCGCACCAATCAAGCGGGCCACAGCATGTGACTCCATGTATTCCGACATATCAAAACGAATTAACTCAATCCCTAACAAATTACTTAACTGTTTTGTCACTTCAGTTTTACCCACACCCGTTGGGCCAGAGAATAAGAATGAACCGACAGGTTTCGATTCATCACGCAAGCCAGAGCGTGCAAGTTTAATGGCTGATGAAAGCGTATTAATCGCTTCATCTTGCCCATAAACCAACATTTTCAAATCCCGGTCTAAATGACGCAGCATTTCTTTGTCACCTTGAGAAACATTTTGTGACGGAATACGAGCAATCTTCGCAACAACAGTTTCAATTTCTTCGACACCAATTTCTGATTTACGTTGATCTTCCGGCAATAAGTTTTGGTAAGCGCCGGCTTCATCAACCACATCAATCGCTTTATCTGGCAAGAAACGATCCGTGATATAACGAGCTGACAGCTCTGCCGCAGCTTTCAAGCCGTCTTCCGTGTAAGTAATACCATGATGCGCTTCCAAGTTTTCTTTTAGCCCACCTAAAATAGCGATCGTGTCAACCACGGACGGTTCATGTACATCGATTTTTTGGAAACGTCGCGTTAAGGCATTATCTTTTTCAAAGATCTGACGATATTCTTGGAAAGTCGTTGACCCCATGCAACGCAGCTCTCCGTTCGCCAACATCGGTTTAATCAAGTTAGAAGCATCCATCACACCACCCGATGCGGCACCCGCGCCAATAATCGTATGGATTTCATCAATAAATAAAATCGCTTTCTTGTCGTCTTTTAATTGTTGCAATAATCCTTTCAAGCGTTTTTCAAAATCACCGCGATATTTAGTGCCGGCTAACAAGCCACCTAAATCCAAGGAGTACACGGTAGAACCTTTAATAATATCCGGCACTTTTTCTTCAATCAGTAATTTCGCGATTCCTTCCGCTATCGCTGTTTTACCCACACCGGCTTCACCCACGAAAAGCGGGTTGTTTTTACGTCGACGACACAATACCTGAATCGCACGTTCCACTTCATCGGTACGTCCAATCAAAGGATCGATACGCCCTTGTTGCGCTTTTTTATTGAGGTTCGTTGCATACTTATCTAAAGGGCTTTTCTCGCGCGACATCGTCGAGGGACCCGCGCTAAATCCAGATAAGCCACTATCTTCTTCGCCAGAACCATAACCTTCATCTTCTGAGTCATCGCGCGAAGGTGGGATACCATGTGATAAATAGTTCACAACATCCAAACGATTAATGTTATCTTGTTTTAAGAAAAATACCGCTTGGCTTTCTTGCTCACTGAAAATGGCCACCAAAACATTTGCACCACTCACTTCGGCGCGACCAGCTGACTGCACCTGGAACACTGCACGTTGCAATACACGCTGAAAACCTAGTGTTGGCTGTGTTTCACGCTCAATGTCATTACCAGGAATAATTGGTGTTGTTTCATCAACAAAATTCATTAAATCTTTTTGTAAGCGCTGAATATTCGCACCACACGCACGTAAGACACTAGAGGCCGCGGGATTATCCAGCAACGCTAGTAACAAATGCTCTACGGTCAAATATTCATGACACTTCGCTTTAGCCCGTTGAAAGGCTTCATTGAGTGTAAACTCTAAGGCTTTATCTAACATGTTTTACCCTTAATTTTCATCTGGTGCCTGTTCTAAGCGACACTTCAGTGGATATTGATATTCCGCCGCATACTGATGAACTTGCGCGATTTTTGTTTCGGCCAGTCCATGCGGATACACACCACACTTCCCCTTCCCCGTATTGTGAACATTGAGCATAATAGCAACTGCTTGCTCATGATTTTTATTAAAAAATTTTTCTAACGCATCCACAACAAAATGCATGGGTGTAAAGTCATCGTTTAATAGATACACGATAAAGCGACGCGGCATTTTACACTGCGGTTCGGCAACACATGTTGCCGATTCTTCTTGCTGCCAGTCGCCAGGCTTATACTCCCACTTCATCATTTCAAATATAGCCTATACATCACTGTTTTTCCTGTTTTCTAGGTGCGTTTGCGCAGCGGCCAAGCAAGTGTAAATGCTTTACACAAGCTACCGGAGAATACGGTTAATGATCTACCGTTTCTACGCAGCAACACTTGCCATATGTTGAACAATGGCGTCACCAAATTTTGAGCAACTTAATAAAGTGGCTTCTTGCATCAAACGTTCAAAATCATAGGTGACTGTTTTTGCTGCAATCGCGCCTTCCACGCCCGCGATAATTGCATCCGCTGCTTCAGTCCAACCAAGATGCCGCAACATCATTTCCGCAGACAAAATCAATGAACCAGGGTTCACTTTATCTTGCCCCGCGTATTTAGGTGCCGTACCGTGCGTTGCTTCAAATAGCGCGGCTGCATCACCGATATTCGCGCCGGGCGCAATACCAATACCACCAACCTGCGCTGCCAATGCATCAGAAATGTAATCACCGTTTAAGTTCATCGTTGCAATCACATCATACTCTGCTGGTCGCAATAAGATTTGTTGTAAGAATGCATCCGCAATCACATCTTTCACAACAATCATTTTGCCCGTTTTAGGATTTTTAAATTGCATCCATGGACCGCCATCCAATAGTTCTGCGCCAAATGCATCTTTCGCCAGTGCATATCCCCAATCTTTAAATGCACCTTCAGTAAATTTCATGATGTTACCTTTGTGCACCAAGGTGACTGAGTCGCGATCATTGTCAATAGCATATTGAAACGCAGCACGAACCAAACGTTCTGTACCTTGTTTTGATACAGGTTTTAAGCCAATACCACAGTGTTCAGGGAAACGGATTTTATTCACGCCCATTTCTTCTTGCAAAAACTTTAGCACTTTTTTGGCTTCATTCGTATCGGCTTGAAACTCTACGCCAGCATAAATATCTTCTGAATTTTCCCGGAAGATCACCATGTTCGTTTTCTCTGGTGATTTCACTGGACTCGGTGTACCTGAAAAATAACGTACAGGACGCAGACACACATACAAATCTAATTGTTGACGCAACGCAACATTCAAAGAACGAATACCGCCGCCCACTGGGGTTGTTAAGGGTCCTTTAATCGCAACCTTGTAATCTTTAATCGCTTGCAAGGTTTCATCAGGTAGCCATTGGTTATCACCATACGTTGCGACCGCTTTTTCGCCCGCATAAATCTCCATCCATACTATCTGACGCGTATCGCCATAACATTTTGCCACAGCAGCATCGACTACCTTGCGCATCACGGGTGTAATATCCACGCCGATACCATCTCCCTCAATAAATGGGATAATGGGCTGATCTGGCACTTGAATGCCCTGTTTGCTAAATTGGATGGCTTGGCCATGACTAGGGACTTGTAGATGGGACATAGGATACTCCTTTAAACATTATTTTCGACTAAAATACAATCAATTCCGGGCTGCTCTGTACATAAATCCTTCGTTTTGAAGTATACTAACAGTAACAGCTAAAAAAGGTGATTTATGCTAAACGACTTTGACAACATTTACCATCAAGTTGCTAAAGGCAACGCTGGGCAATCTTATCATGATGCTCTGCAGCATACCTGGGGCCAATTAAACAAAGGCTTGCAAGCACTTGATCATGCCGCATTGAATATTGTTGATAGCGGCACTCCGCTTCTCCCTTCACCAAAAACAATTTGGCCATCTAAAGATCGTGTGGGTAGCAGTGATTCTCAGTTTGATTTTGTAAAGTCTGAAGGGTCCGATGATTTCGCGACCATGACAAAAGCTATCGATGACGCTTATGCTAAATTACCGAAATTAAGTAGCGGTCCAAACGGCAAATATAAACACGCACGAAAACAATTAAAAAGTGCCAAGAAACAGTTACATGACATTCAAGCGCGCTACAACCGACAGGTGACATCATCTCTAGCGCAGTCTTTACAAGTGGAATCTTTTACCCAAATTAACCAGTTACAAAAACAATATCCTGGCGATAAAGAACTGGAGAAAGCGACACAACATTTCTCTGAACTCACTACTGCACTATCCCCTGAAAAAATGCAAACAAAACGTGATGCACTACGACAACATGCAAAAATAAAGAGAGCCATTCGCAGTTGGAATACTTTTTATAAAGGTTTAGATAAACAAGAAAAAGCTGAGTTAGAAGGCTTAAATAAGCACTGTCATGAAACAGCCATCATTGGAAATCGCATGGTCGATGATTTTTACAAAAATCCGCCACGCTTATCTTTTGCCGATAAATTTCGACAAGTATTTTCTGGCGTTATGGTCTCGCTTGGTGGCATGGCTTGCTTATCTGGTTTGGTCTGTGGTTTTGTGTTTCCACCTGCTGCATTACCCTTAGCGTTAATCGGTGCTATTGCAACCTACCCCATGTGGGACAAAATTGGTGAGCTGTTTAAGAATGCTTGGTACGGTCGCGCGCCCTTAAAAAGCGACCTCAAGGGCATGGGAAAAGAATTTCTCTGGAACACGATTGCCTTAACACCGGTTCATATTGTTAATGCTATTAAGCCCGTCTTAAAGGTCCGTGCAGATAAAATTCTTAACTTAGGCATGATTGTTTACCATGCTATCTTTGGTATAAAAGACAGTGCGGAAGGTGCGAATCATTTGAAGCATACACATCACAATTTGCACGAAGCAGCCGAACGTGCGGAAGCCATGGATAATGCCAGCCGTCTCTTCAGTGAGCGCGTGGCAAATGAGGCAGGCGAAATTCCTGAATATCGTCGAACAAGCTCTCCTGTTGAAGGAAAAGGTGAGGACACTGAGAGTATTGTCAGCATTGAGACCGACAGTGGCTATGCGCACAGCAGTGGCAGTAACACACCTGAGCCGGGCTCTCCTAAACTGTCACGAGCAACGACGCCTGAGCCCTCTCAGCAGGCGCCAGTTGATAATTTTTATGAAAACTTTGCCAAATTAGATCAGAATCCCTCGCATAAAAGGCATTTAAAGGACTTAGTGACAGCAGATAACCCTGTTCAGATGTACATGAGACCTACACCATTTGGGTGAAATACAGTTCATTTTTAGAGCATTTCTTGCTGCAAATGGTCTTTTTTACGCTACAATATAAAGAAGAGTTAAAGGAATTTACTGACGCGGATTCGGATAACTTCACGAAAACCGTCGGCGGCAGGGATAGCCGCCGTCGAGCTCCAGGGATGGATTTATGCGTGTTTTTGTGAAGTTATCCGGATCCGCGTTAATAAAAATGTTGGACATAATCAAATGCAAGATACAGAAGAAAACAGAAAAAAACGCCGCTGGGATTTTATCCTCGCGAAAGTTACGTCATTCATTTTTGCAGGTCTCGCATTAACAGCAACCTTCACGGTGCCGCCGCTCGCCTTACCGTTAAGTTTCTTGTCGCTTATTGGTTTGTATCCAGCCTTAGCAACAGTGAAAGATGTTTTCGTAAACGCGTTCCGCGGAAAAGCCCCAACGAAAGATCAAGCAAAAGAATTATTATGGTCCGTCCCTTTATTACTTTTCGGTGCCGGATTAATTACAGGGCTTGTCACGGGTGTGAGTGCATTAGTTCAATTGTTTGAATCTTTGGGCACTAAAATTATGCACGCGTTGTTTAGCGGCAAAGAAGCCTTACAACCTGCGATAAACGCAGCCAGCGATGCCATCACAGTCCGCGCCGAAGCACGACGTGAAAGCGCACCCGTTGCACCGGCACCCGCATCACGTGCTACTTATTCACGCTTCCCAGCTGTTGCAGCTGCAGCGCGTATGGCAGCCACCGCACCACCAGCATACAGCGACAAACCCGTTAAACTACCAAGCTATGAAGAAGCTGTTAGTCAGCCACCAGCCTATGCAGACGTTGTAAAGTCTAAACCTCAACGTTCAGCACCCTTGGTCGCGATCATGGAAAACTTGGAAGCGCAGCTTGCTCGCAAGCCTGCGCATCAAGTCCGGCAACCGATTAGTGCTGCTTACCTTGCGACATCCTTAGGAATGTTCGCAAACAAAAGGCAAGAAGCGCAACTGGGCGCGCCACGTATGCGGCCTACGCCAAATCCATACAACGCCATGAGCTTACGCTTTCGCCCACCCGGCTTAGCTTAACGCGTGCGGATGTAACCACCCCAAGTGAAACGCCACTAGCAGAAACAAAAACAATGCAATGGAAATCCCAATCCGCATCGTCAATGAACGTGCTGTGCGCGTGGAATCCGGCTTATCTTTCAGTAGCGTAAATAAAGCACTAAATAAACACCAAAGAATCACCAATAAACTAATAATAACAATCGCTTTCATTTGCTAACTCCACTAGAATGAGAACCGTTGAAACTAGCATAAAAGTTAACGTAATATAAGCGCATGTCACACGATTTTTTTAAAGAAACACCAGAGCTAAGCAAGCGACATTATTTTTTGTCCTTGGGTTTGCTGCTGGTTATCGTGATCCCTTTCTTAGTCGTCTGGTCGCTGTTCTATCATCATAACCCTTGGTTACTTGCGCACACGAAACATCATGGACAATTTATTTCGCCACCACTTCCCGTGGAAAAACTTCAACTCACGACACAAGACAATAAACATCTGCGCGTGAAAAATTTAAATAAGAAATGGTGGTTAGTTTATGTGGAACCTGAAAACTGCAATAGCCACTGCCTACACAACTTACATAACATGAATCAATTGCATCTTGCATTAGGCCGTGATCATCAACGCATGGGGCGTCTCGTGATTGTACGAAGTAAACGACACGCAAAACAGTTACAAGCCCAGATTATACAGCATGCACCTGGTACACACGTTGTTATTAACGCACAACGACACTCGCCACTACAAACTGAAGATTTTTACATTATCGATCCTGAGGGCAATATTATGTTGCACTATCAAGATCATGCTGGTGCACAGGGTATACTCAAAGACATGCGGCGCTTGCTACATGGCAATCCCGACATACTGCCCACACAAGCTTTGGTTGCCTAAATGACACAATTAATTCACGCCAAGCATATATCACACACCTATGAAAAAACGTCGGTGTTCGCCGCCACTTCATTTACATTAAGCAAAGGTGACTTATTAACAATTAAAGGGCCCAATGGTTCAGGAAAAACAACCCTGTTACGCATTGCTTTAGGCTTATTGACACCGACCGAGGGCACGCTCGAACAAAAATCCGACTTACAATGTTTGCATCTTCAACATCGACCCGCAATACAATCGCATCTTACTGTTCGCGAACATGCTGCATTATGGCAGCACTATTACCCACGTACAGCAGTGAAGATTGATGACGCTTTGCGTATTTTAGGGATGAGTCATTATCAACATACTCTCGCAAAAAATTTATCCGCGGGACAATGTCAACGTATCCAGTTATTGAAATTGTTATTATGCAAAGCCGATGTATGGGTGCTCGATGAACCTTTTTCACATTTAGATCAAGCGACACAAACTTGGTTAAACGAACTGATCACCTATTTTGTCGAACATGATGGTGCCGTCATACTCACATCACATCAGACACTTAACTTTCAGCGCATTACCATTCGGGAGTGTGTTTTATGTTGACGCTATTACAACTAGAATTACAATCAACTTTTCGAAAAATCAGTGATTTGTGGTTGCCGGTTATTTTCTTTGTACTATTAAGCAGTTTATTTCCTTTGGCCTTAGGCTCAAATATAGCACGCTTAGCCGTGTGTGCACCGGGGATCTTATGGGTAATGTTATTGCTGTCACTCCTATTGTCACTGGACCGTTTGTTTGCTGAGGACATCCATGCAGGATTTTTAAGCGAGTGGATTTGTTCTCGTTATGATCTGAGCACCATCATGTTTATTAAATTATGTGCGTTCACCATCAGTACACTCTGTCCTTTGTTATTAGTCAGTCCTCTACTCGCTTATGCGCTGCATATGCCCACCAAACTCATTGCCGTGCAATGTATAACAATACTGATTAGCACGCCTACCATCATTTGTATTTGCGCTTTAATGGCGGCACTGACGGTACATCTCCGCCAAGCCAGTTTTCTATTAGCGTTACTCATCTTACCTCTGCTGGTACCTGTACTGATTTTTTCACTGGGCTGTGTCAGCCGAGCAAGTGCGGGCTTACCTTTTCACGGGATTTTAGCCTTGCTGGGTGCATTTTCGCTAGTGAGTGTTACAATATCGCCGTTCTTATTAAGTGCATTAATTCGTCTATGATAAAAGTACTACTACCATTCGCTTCGCCAACGCATTGCCTGCGTTTTGCGAATCGTTGCATCCCCTGGGGCCTCGCGATCACCGCCCTTTTATTATGTGCTGGTTTATTCTGGGGATTTATCTTTGCTCCGCCCGACTATCAGCAAGGTGATGGCTTCCGCATTATTTATTTGCATGTGCCTGCCGCTGTGTGTTCTTTAGGGATTTATGCCTTGATGGCCTCATTTGCGATTGCTGCCTTAACGTGGCGAATTAAATTAGCGCATACCTTTATCTCAGCCTTAGCGCCTCTCGGGGCTTGGATCACTTTATTGGCACTCGTAACTGGCGCCTTATGGGGAAAACCCATGTGGGGCACTTATTGGATTTGGGATGCACGTCTGACGTCGGAGCTCATTCTCTTATTTTTATATTTAGGTATTATCGCGCTACAAAGTGCTATGCCCCCCACGCAGTCACGTCATAAAGCCGTAGCGTGGTTAGTATTAATCGGTTTTATTGATATTCCGATTATTCATTTCTCGGTGAATTGGTGGCATACGCTACATCAAGGCGCGAGTTTGTCCTTGCTGCACAAACCCACTATCGCAACGCCGATGCTAATCCCTTTGCTACTAATGCTAGGTGGGATGTTATCTTATGTATTCACCGTCATGCTATTGCGCGCGCGTAATAGCATCTTGGAAGAAGGACAAGCATCATGATACACGCCCACTTCCATGATCTTTCGAGCTTCTTACACATGGGTGGTTATGCCGCTTATGTTTGGCCCGCTGTTGGCTTTTTTGTGTTGACACTCACTTGGAATGTTTTTCGTCCATGGCGTCGATACCGACAATTAGTACAGCAGGATTAACATGGCTTGGATTTCATTCACCAAACGTCAACGTAAGCGCTTATTTGTCACTGTGCTCATTGCTGGTGCGTTGGCTATCGCTTCTGCCTTGGTTTTATATGCCTTACGACAAAACATTAATTTGTTTTATAGCCCTACTCAGGTTGCAGAAAAACAAGCGCCTTTAAACCACACCATTCGTGTCGGCGGCTTGGTCAAAAAAGGCAGCGTTAAAAAATCACAGCGTGGATTACAAGTCCAATTCATCTTAACCGATTATCATCATACGCTTGTCGTACATTACCAAGGCTTACTGCCCGATTTATTTCGTGAAGGACAAGGCATTGTCGCAGAAGGAACACTCACAAGCCCCGAACATTTTGTCGCCGATACCGTGTTAGCCAAACATGATGCGACTTACACACCACCACCGGTGAAAGAGATACTCAATGATCGCTGAAGTTGGACAATTTTCTTTAATCCTCAGTGCCTGGCTAATGCTGTTAGCAGCTGGGATAGGCTTGTTTGCTCGGGGTGACGCCCCCACTGTCATTCCGGCCTTGAGCCGGAATCTCCATGTTAGCACTCTAAAACCCATCATCATCACGGCTTGCTCTTTGATTTTCATGAGTTATGTTTGCTTAACAATCGGGTTTGCTTGCAACGATTTTAGCATCGCTTATGTTGCGGCAAATTCCAATACCCATCTCCCCTGGTTTTACCGTTTGGTTGCTGTCTGGGGTGCCCATGAAGGATCGATGTTGTTATGGATCACCTGCTTAGCCATTTGGATCACCTTCGTTTGTCGATACAGCCGCAATCTGCCCGCCGATTTTGTCGCACGGATGTTAGGCACCTTATCCGCCATTACCTTGGGATTTCTTTGTTTCATTTTATTCACCTCCAATCCTTTTCTGCGCACACTCCCTTACGTACCACTGAATGGCCATGATTTAAATCCACTCTTACAAGATCCAGGCCTCATTATTCATCCACCGTTGTTATACATGGGTTATGTTGGCTTTGCTGTCGCCTTTTCATTCGCAATTGCGGCCTTATTAACCCAACGTTTAGAATCTACTTGGGCAAAATGGACACGCCCTTGGACCTTAATGGCCTGGTGTTTTTTAACCGCGGGTATCGTGTTGGGTAGCTGGTGGTCTTACCATGAATTAGGCTGGGGAGGTTGGTGGTTTTGGGATCCAGTAGAAAATGCATCCTTCATGCCATGGTTAATTGGCACGGCATTAATTCATTCTTTGATTGTCACGCAGAAACACGGCCTCTTTAAATATTGGACTCTGCTTTTAGCCATTTTGACTTTTTCTTTAAGTTTGTTGGGAACTTTTTTAGTCCGATCAGGCGTACTTACTTCGGTACATGCCTTCGCCGTTGATCCACGACGTGGCGCCTTCATGCTAGTTTATTTATTGATTGTTGTGGGGGGTGGTTTAGGTTTGTTGGCTTGGCGTCAGCCCACGCTAACGGCTCAAGCACCACCCTCACGCATGACGAATCGCAGCAGTCTTTTATTGTTTAACAATATTTTCATGGTGGTTGCCACCTTAAGTATTTTATTAGGCACACTCTATCCATTGCTCATTGATGCCCTGCACTGGGGAAAGATTTCCGTTGGCCCTCCTTATTTTAATACAGTATTTGTGCCAATTGCGGCTATCATGTTTGTTTTTATGGGGATCGGTCCTTTATGTCGCTGGCAAGAAACCCATTTGTCACAATTATTAAAAACCTTACTGAAAATGACATTCATCAGTCTCGTCATCGCAGCTTTAGTACAGTGGATGTGTCACCCTATACACGCCGTTAGAATTCTGCTGGGTGTGATAATGGCTGTGTGGCTTGTGTCAGGGGCCTTATTCAGTTTGCGCACAGCGCGTCACCAAATGGGGATGCTGATCGCTCATATCGGTGTAGCCATTTGTATTATCGGTGTGACCTTCGCTAGCATCCGCCCACTAACCAAAGATGTTCGTTTAGACCCGCGAGATACAGCCAAGCTAGGTGGCTACACTTTTCAGTTGCTAGGCACACGAGAAAAAACCGGGCCAAACTATACGGCATTGGTCGCTGATATTCTGGTAAGACGTCACCATCAGTGGGAAACACTGCTGTCTGCCGAAAAACGTCATTATCATCCTTCAGATGTCGTCATGACACGTGCAGCCATTGATGCGGGGGTTACACGTGATATTTATATAGCGCTCGCTGATCCACAAGCCAATGGTGGTTGGACTTTGCGTTTGTATATCAAGCCCTTTGTTCGTTGGATTTGGGTGGGTGGCGATCTCATGGTGCTCGGTGGTTTACTGGCTTGCTGGTTACAGCGCAGACGGAGAAAAACTCATGCGTGATGTCCGGAAGATTGCTTGGTTACTTCCCCTACTATGTTTTTTAGGGCTGGCCTTATTTTTATGGCGAGGATTATCTTTAAATCCACGAAATTTACCTTCTGCATTACAAGACAAACCCGCGCCCAGTTTTTCTTTGCCGACGATGGATGGGAAAGCCCCCCTCACCCGTCATCGATGGTATGGCCATGTGGCCGTTTTAAACTTTTGGGCAAGCTGGTGTATGGCTTGTCACGTAGAACACCCTATTTTAATCGATATTGCTCGTCATTATCACGTGCCTCTTTATGGTATTGCCTACAAAGATAAGCGTGCCGCCGTACAACATTGGCTGAAAACGATGGGGGATCCTTATCAAGCTGTTGGCTTAGATAAACAAGGGCGTGTTGGTCTTGCCTATGGCGTTTATGGCACGCCAGAAACATTTATCATCGATAAAAAAGGAATTATCCGTTATCGACACATCGGTGCGATCACCCATCGCATTTGGGAAACAGAACTATGGCCACGTATTCAAAAATTGCAATCTGCCTCTGCTTAAGCATTGCTTATGTGTTTGGCTTTGCCACACAAGCATTGTATCCATTTCAGCAGACACATGATGCACAACGTTTTCAGCAACTCACGCACGCTCTTCGATGCATGGTTTGTCAAAATCAAACACTTGCTGAATCGCAAGCGCCGCTTGCCATTGATTTGCGCCAACAAATTTATCAGCGCATCTTGCATGGCGAGAAAAACAACACGATTCAACAAGATTTAGTCACACACTATGGTGATTTTATATTATATCAGCCGCCATTTCAGCCAAATACTTGGGTTTTATGGAGTGCCCCAGCCATATTATTACTCTTAGGCTTACTTCTAGGTTGGCGTATCACTCGTCGAGGAAAACAACATGATTGAATTACTACTCACCTTGGGCTGTTTGCTCTTCATTACTACGGGGATCTTATGGTGTTACTTGCCACGATCACGCCGCTTACCTTGCTGCTTGTTATTTATCTTAGCGACATCAATTACTTATTTTTTCTTGGGTTCGCCACGTTTAGAAATTGCTTATTTGAAAAAACAAAAACAGCCGCATGTGACAAAAGCCGATATCACACGGATGGGTGGCGCAACACAAGTCGTCAAACAATTTAATACCTTTGTACAGGCACATCCGAATGATCCCAAGGCATGGATCTTGCTCGCTCATATTTACCGTGAAAAAAACCAACTGACCGCTGCCAGCCAAGCCTATGCTAAGGCTTATTCACTCGACAAAAATAACCTCACCTTGATGATGGAGTATGCACAAACCCGTTTTCTTGCCCATGGGCAAAAACTAGATTCTGTCACCCAACAATTACTCGATCGCATTGAAAAACAACAGCCGAATAACCCATTGGTCTTGAATATTTTTGGCACCAATGCATACTTCAATAAAGATTATGAGCGTGCCGTACGTTATTGGGAGCAGCTATTAGCACAATTTCCAGCTAATTCGGATGAGGCGAAAACAATTTTACAGGCAATTGCGAAGGCGCAGAATGTACCGTCACCCCGAAAAAACATTGAAAGCCCAGTCCGGTATCCCTTTCAAAAACACGCAAACTGACTGCCTTCCCTGGCGCTCGACGCCGGCATCCCTGCCGCCGACGGTTTTTGAAAGGAACACCCTCCCAGGCTCTTTATGTATTTTCAGTTTAAACACACGAAAACTGTTACTTTGGATAAACACCCCACCACCACTCTTCATCATGCCTCTTCTCATACTGGGCTTGACCCAGAGTCTCCATCTATTACTATGGTGGTTTCGGGGGATTCCGGCTCAAGGCCGGAATGACGGTGCTCTACAAAAGGAAAGTATTAATGCACTTACGAAACAAACTAAATGACTTACTCGCATTAGTTGCTGGCGCCAGCTTAACGTTCAGCTTTGCGCCATATCACTGTTGGCCTATCGCATTTGTTTCTATTTTTGTTTTATTGATCTCCATACGAGAAAATCATTGTGGCATACGTATTTGGCGAGGTTGGCTATTTGGTTTAGGACATTTTGGCACAGGCGTTTCGTGGGTTTACACCAGCATGCATACGTATGGGCATGTAAGCCCACTCATTGCGACCAGTTTAACCGCCGTTTTCATTATGGTATTGGCTGTATTCACAGCCCTACCTTGTTACTTTTATAATTTTCACCCCATCGAAACACCATTCCAATTTGTCCGGCGCATCACAATATTTCCCCTGCTATGGTTAGCTTTTGAAATGACACGCGAACAATTTTTAACAGGCTTTCCTTGGTTAGCGATAGGTTACAGTCAATTAAACAGCCCGTTACATGGCTTTGCACCCTTAATCGGTGTGTATGGTTTAGGATTTTTAGTGGTCTGGTCAGCAACAGCCGTGATGACCAGCATACGAAGCAAAACACTGACACTAAAAATAACCGCCCTATTATTATTACTCCTACTTTGGGTATCTGCATTTCGTTTGGATGAAGTGCGCTGGACAAAACCTGCTGGCAAAGCCATCCCTGTTAGTATCGTACAAGCAAATATTACGCAAAAAATGAAATGGAATATGAAGGACCTCGTACAAATCATCATGACGTACAATCAATTGGCTAGCAAAGCCTGGGCACCCGGCATTATGGTCTGGCCTGAAGCTGCCCTACCAATGACACAACGTCAGGCAAAAAAATTACTCAAGCGTTTTGGCTCGCTAGCAAAACAACATCACACTAGTTTAATCTTAGGCTTACCGCACCTTATCGATGGAAAATTTTATAATGGCATGGTGAGTATCGGTGATGGGAATGGCTATTACGCAAAACGTCATCTGGTTCCTTTTGGTGAGTTTTCGCCAAATATTTCTTTGGTACAAAAATTTATTGCGCATTACAAGATCCCCATGTCGAATTTTACTGTAGGTAGCGAGAATCAACCCTTACCTAAAGCTGCGGGTTATGCATTCGCACCGTTTATTTGTTTTGAAATTGCATTCCCGCAATTATTGCGTGATACGCTACCCAAAGCACGCTTCCTAGTCACCATCACCGATGACGCTTGGTTTGGACACTCCAATGCCGCGGCGCAGCATTTAGATATTGCACGCATGCGTTCGTTAGAATCTGGCCGCTATCAAATTGTCAGCATGAACAATGGTCCTTCCGCGATCATCGACGACCAAGGCCGCATTATTTCGCAATCAGCACCCAATAAACAAATGGTTTTACACGGCAACATCATCCCAATGCAGGGTAAAACGCCGTGGGCGGATTTGAAGTAAACCTAATAGAATCAATTGGCTGTGGATCTTCTGAACATTTTCATAGAAAAATTATTCCTTGCGAATGTTTTCATAGTTTTCCGAAGATTTTCATAGCATAAACCAAAGGATATAGTCACTTCTAATGGTTTACAAAGCTTGATGTTAGCGTCACACTCGGCGTTTAAACTTTCAGGAAATTCGTCAAATGAAAACATTAGAAATAAAGCTAGTTGGTTCTGAATTAGGTGGAGATCTCTCTTCAATACCATCGAAGATCGCATCCATTGAAGATCTTAACAACACACTGCAAGAGCTTGGCGATCAGGTAACCGCTTTGGATGCGAAGGTTACTGCTGCAACTCAAACTGTTTCATCGCTAGTCACAAGATACCAGCTCACCCATCAGGAACCAGACAAAACACTCTTCTTTAATACGTTCTTATCTGTATGTGAAAGTGGTAGCCAACTATCACCCCTGATCCAAAAACTCCTCGTGTTACAATTACACGCATTAAACTTTATGCCAGAAAGTCAACCCGTCATACAACAGTTGCAAGATATTTTAATTAAAGCTGGATCCATTATCCCGGAAGCACGGAATACCTTAGCGCCACAGGTGACTACCATACACCGCACCAACCATGAGAAGAGCTATATGCGTAATTGTCTGAAATGGCCAACTCATGAGGATTACAAAAAATCTTTACAGCCCTTTCATTCTGGTTATAGCGATTACAAGTACACCCCTACCGAAAATAAGGCTGAACTCCCATTCCTTGCAAGCCAATTACTCCCGATAAAAAACGATACCTCCTCTAGTGATATAATCCAAATAGATATTTCTTTTGCTTTAGAAACAACGAATGCACGC